>JAEVZN010000242.1 GCA_023392205.1 Pseudomonadota bacterium | reverse complement strand
ACGAGCGACATCCGCCGCAGCATCAGAAACACCCCGATCGGACCGGCGCTCAATGCCAGCGCAAACACACCGACCAGCGCTCGGCGCATGAAGGCGAATTCTGCAAAGGGCGCGATGAAGGTGTCGTAGATCATCGTACGACCACCGCAATATGGGCCATCAAGCTGCGCATGCTGCCGCCTCGTCGTCGAAGGCCTCGCACATGCGCCGTGCTTTCAGCATGTTGTCGGCGGTCAGCACTGATGACGTTTCGCCCCAGGCCACCTTTTCGCGCGCAAGCAGTAACGTTTCAGGAAAGTGTGCGCGCACGAGTTCGATATCGTGCAGCGCTGCAAGGATGGTGCGGCCTTCCTTGTGCCAGCGGCCGACCAGCGCGATCAGATCGGCTGCCGTCTTGGCGTCGATGGCGTTGAACGGCTCATCCAGAACCACGAGGCGCGCATCCTGCAAAAGCAGGCGCGCGAACAGCATGCGCTGCATCTGCCCGCCGGAAAGTGTGCCGATGGCGCGGCGCTCGAAGCCGGTCAGGCCCACCGCCGCGATCGCCGCGCGGATCTTTTCCGCCGCGGAGTTGCCGATCCCGCCGAACAGACCGCATTTGCGCCACAGCCCCATGGCCACGAGGTCGTAGACCGAGATCGGGAACGTCCTGTCGATCTCGGCGGCCTGCGGGAGATAGGCAATATCGCGCGCCGACAGCCCGTCCAGATCCACCCGTCCGGCCAGCGGCTTAATGGCACCGACGATGCCCTTGAACAGAGTGGACTTGCCGGCGCCGTTCGGTCCGACCACGGCCAGCAGACTGCCCGCGCCGACCTCCCCGCTGAGATGGTGGACGGCCGGATGCCGGTCGTATCCGAGCGTCAGATCGCGCAATCGCAACTGGACGCTCATGATTTCATCGCCCAGAGAACGGCGGCCCAGATGGCCGCAACCAACGCCGAGGCGTAGCCAACCCGCACCGCCACCGAGAGCCGAAGGATCGACGGCGCAACGCTGGCCGGGGGATGAGGGTGCCCCAAAGCGTGATGGTGATGATGATGATCGGTCATGTCGCCTCGGGCTGTCGGGCTTGTTATAGTATAACATCCCGTAAAGCCAAGGGCACCGGGGCTGTCTTCTGGCCGCAGGCAATCCCGCCAGCAGCCCTGTGCGCAAAATTTTCGCCTTAATTGCCAAGACCCCGCCGAAGGGGTCATTGTATGACGCACCCCAGCTTTCCCGCACCTTGGCATGATTCCATGAGCGAAACCCGCACCCGTATCGTTTCGATTGGCGAAGTCATGGTCGAAATGAGCCGTGGTCCGGACGGGCGCTTCAGCCAGGGTTGCGGCGGCGACACCTTCAACACTGCCGTCTATCTGGCGCGGCGCGGCTATCCGGTCACCTACGTGACCGCGCTCGGTGACGATGCCTATTCGGAGCGGATTCTGTCCCTAGCAGCGGTCGAAAGCATTGCCACCGACCTGATTGTGCGCGTGCCGGGACGGCTGCCGGGACTTTACCTCATCGAGACCGACGCGAAGGGCGAACGCAGCTTCAGCTATTGGCGCGACAGCGCGCCCGCGCGCGAGCTGTTCGAATTGCCCGACTGGAGCCGGATCGCCGAGGCGATAATCGGAGCGCGGGTCGTCTATTTCTCCGGTATCACCCTGTCGCTTTACAGCAATACCGGCCTCGGGCGATTTCTGGCGATCCTGGAAATGGCCCGTGCGCAAGGCGCCAAGGTGGTGTTCGACAGCAATTACCGCCCGCGTGCCTGGCGCGGCGACGTGCAGCGGACCCGGACCGTATTTGTCGAGGCACTGAAGCGTGTCGATATTGCGTTGCCGACCTATGACGACGAGGCGCTTCTGTGGGGCGACACGTCGCCGGAAGCCACCATCGAACGGCTGCAAGCGTTCGGCATCGGCGAGATTGCGATCAAGAACGGACCCAACAGCGCGCTGATCGCATCCGGCGGGCGGCGCGAACACGTCCCGGTGCCGGATGTGGTAGAGCCCGTCGATACGACAGCCGCGGGCGACAGCTTCAATGCGGGCTATATGGCGGCGCGGCTGGCCGACGAGAATCCGGCTGATGCGGCTTTGGCCGGGCACCGGCTCGCCTCGGAAAAGATCCGCCATCGCGGCGCGATCATGCCGCGCACCGCTCATGCGGTGCATTGAGCATCGCAGTTATGGCCATCAGGGCTTGCCGATCAGCATCGCCGTCCAGGCGGCGATGAAGGGCAACGGCAGGCTTACAACCACCCGCAGCCAGACAACGCGCGCGCCGGCATCATCGGCAATTCATAGGATAACAGGCGCGGAAACGCATACAGCGCCCAGGCGGTCAAATAGGCAATCACCTGCGGCGCGCCCGCTCCGCCCTTCAAAGCGGCAGCACCGAGCGCGAAGCCGACCACCGGCCCGCCCGGAGTGAGCGCACCCGCCACGGTCGCGATCACGATGCCAAGCACGCCGGACCCGTGGCCGAGCCATTGTCCCACCACGTCCTGCGGCAAGGCTGCGGCGATGAAGCCCGAGCCCAGCACACCGATGGCAATGCGCGGCAACAGCCGCACGAATTCCATCCCGCCGCTTTTTCCGCTTTCGCGCAGCAGCGGCGTGCTTCGCCGCGCGACCGCAACAGCCAGCACCACCACGATGACCCACAGGAGAATGGTGATTGCGAAATCGATCACGGCGTTTTCGCCTTCAGGGCAAGACGCCTTTCGATCGCGCGCACGAGTAACCCGGCCAGAATGGGCAGCGGCAATGCCGCGATCCAGCGCCAGCTTATGAAGTCGAGGCCGAAGAATGCCAACTCCCAAACGAGACTTCGATTGAGCCCGATCAGCGTCCATGAGGTGATCAGCGTCACCGCAGCGGCGATGTCCGCGCCCATGCCGATAAAGGCGGCGGCGATCGGAAAGATCGTGAAGGGTCCGCCCGGCAGGATGATTCCGGCAAAGGTGCAGATGAAGATTCCCTTGGCACCGGAATCGGGTCCGACCCAGCGGATGACTGTCTCGCGCGGCAACAGGATGGTGATCAGCGCCGCAATCAGGCAGCCCGCCAGCACCTTGGGCAGCATGGACGCGAGCAACCCCCAATCGTCGAGTATCACTCCGAGAAATCGCTCGGCACCGTCGCGCCAGAAGACATAGGCGGCGGACGCCACCACGATCACGATCAGCACTGCGGTCGAGACATCGAAGGCGCGCCGTTTGCGGCGCGCTGGAGCGGGCAAGGACATCAGCCGCGCAATCCTGCCGCGTCGCGCGCCAAAGACGTGATGCGGGTATAATCGCCGGATGCGAGTGCCTCTTTCGGGGCGACCCAAGACCCGCCGACCGCGGCCACATTCGGCAGCGCGAGATAGTCGCGCGCATTGCGCATATCGATGCCGCCGGTCGGACAAAAGCGGAGTTGCGGCAAAGGCGCGGCGACCGCGCGCAACCAGGCCACACCGCCCGATGCCTCTGCGGGGAAGAATTTCAGCATCGGAAAGCCGAGATCGGCCAGAGTCATCGCTTCGCTGACGGTAGCGCAGCCGGGCAGCACCGGCACTCCGCAATTCTGCAGCCTGTGTGCCAGAGCCAGCGGCGTACCTGGACTGACCAGAAAGCGGGCGCCGGCCGCGATGGCGGCATCGGCATCCGACGGCTGCAGCACAGTACCCGCGCCGACCAGGCAATTCTCGACCCCGCCCGCGATGGCGGCAATCGCCTCGATGGCGACGGGCGTACGCAAGGTAACCTCAATGGCCGGCAGCCCGCCCGCCACGAGGGCCCGCGCCAGCGGAACCGCATGCGCAAGGTCGGTGATGGTCAAAACGGGAATGACGGGCACGCGGGTGAGCCGGGCCGTGGCGTCGGGATCGAGCATGCTGCAAGACATGCCCGCCCCGGCCCGCGCATTCAAGTCACACCGCGAAAAAGCCCTTGCCGCGCCGGTTCCGAACCCTGTTCGGACCTATTCTGCCGGAACGCCGGCGGGCTTCGGTCCCGGTGCGGCCTCCGCACTGGTTTGCCAGGCCAGTTCCTGCCGGCTCATTGCGAACAGGAAGGTCGCGACCATGAGATAGGCCAGCGCCACCGAAGGTGTGACGCCGAAGCCGCCGCCGATGCCGACCGCCTCGCCATGCATGAATCCGAAATAGGTGAGCGCAGCGCCAGCCAGCGCGAAGGCCGAGGCTTTCGCGAATTCGCGTTCGACCACGAACACGCCGATGGCGCCGAGCACCAGCCCGCCCAGAATGGCGCCGCCGCCCAGCACTTCGAGCCCGTGATAGAGCACGCCCTGCATCGCGAGCTTGTCGAGCCCGACGGCCGTCACCGTCGTGCCGGCCGCACCGAGCGCACCATCAATGAGCGTCTTCGCCCAGGCCGCCAGATGCGGCGTCAGTGCCAGCTTAATGGCCGGCGCATGCGTACTCGGCGTGGTCTGGAAGGCCTGCGCGCCGATCAGCATTCCGATATAGAGCAAAATCGGCGAGATCGCGACCACCGGGATCAACGCCAGCATCAGCGAGATGATGCCAAACCATGCCAGCACGATCACCATCACACCGGTCGCCGCGGAATAGCCGATGCGTCCGCCCATCGCCTTCCAGCCGGGATG
>JAEVZN010000182.1 GCA_023392205.1 Pseudomonadota bacterium | reverse complement strand
ATTCAAGATGGACCTGAATGCGGTTCCCGAGGATCTGCGCAAGGAACTGCTGGACTTCCTTGTGTCATCGCTGACCGCCGAGTTTTCCGGCTGCGTACTCTACGCGGAGATCAAGCGCCGGATCACCAACCCGGATATCCGCGAGCTGTTCAAATACATGAGCCGCGACGAGGCCCGCCATGCCGGCTTCATCAACGATGCGCTGAAGGATTTCGGGATCGGCGTCGATCTCGGCTTTCTCACCCGCGCGAAGAAATACACCTATTTCCGGCCGAAATTCATCTTCTACGCCACCTATCTGTCGGAGAAGATCGGCTATGCGCGCTACATCACGATCTACCGGCAGCTCGAACGGCATCCGGACAAGCGCTTTCATCCGATCTTCAAATATTTCGAAAAGTGGTGCAACGACGAGTTCCGGCACGGCGAAGCCTTCGCGCTTTTGATGCGGGCCGACCCGAAGCTGACCAGTGGCGTCAATCGCCTGTGGATCCGCTTCTTCCTGCTGGCCGTCTACGCCACGATGTATGTGCGCGACCACATGCGACCGGCCTTCCACAAGGCGATCTGGATGTCGCCGGACGAATACGACTTCAAGGTATTCCGGATCACCAACGAGATTTCCCGCCAGGTCTTCCCGATCATGCTGGATCTTGACAATCCGGCATTCCGCGCCGGCCTGCAACGCCTGCTGCGCCTGACCGAAGCGAGCGCCGCCGCGCGCAAGCAGGGCGGCGTGATGGGCGCCATCAAGCGCGCCGGGATCGGCATTGCGGCAGCCGCAACCTTCGCACGGCTGTATGTTCTGCCGGCCAAGCGCAACGAGCTGCCGCAGCAAGTGCTGATGCAGCCGGCCTGGTGACCGCACCATGATCGAAATGACAATCCCCGCGCTGTTTGCATTGCTGCTGTGGTGGTTCAGCACGGGGATTGTGCTTTATGTGGTCCGTCTGCCGGACGCCACGCACCGCGTCAGCCTTGCGGCAAGTGCCGTGCTGGCGCTGGCGGCTTTGGCCGCCATCGCCGTGACCTCAGGCGAGACTCGCGTTGCCGCGGCCTTTATCGCCTTCACATCGGCGATCCTGGTCTGGGGCTTTATTGAATTGTCGTTCCTGACCGGGCATGTCGCCGGCACCCATCGCGACGAATGTCCCGAAGGCCTGACCGGATGGGCGCGCACGCGGCTTGCGACCTCGGCCATCATCTATCACGAACTGGCGCTGGCGGCGGGCGGCATCCTGATCGTCATCGTCGCATGGGATGGCACCAACCAGGTCGCGGCATTGACCTATGGCCTGCTCTGGATCATGCGGCTGAGCGCGAAGCTCAATCTCTTTCTCGGCGTCCCGTATCTCCAGGATGAATTCCTGCCGCGCGGCGTGACGCATCTGCGCAGCTATTTCCGCCGCGCGCCGATGAATGCCCTTCTGCCGTTTTCGATCGTGCTGCCGCTGATGGCCGGAATCTGGCTGTTTCAAAACGCGCTGATGGCGCCGACGGCCTTCGAGACCACGGCGGCCATGCTGCTCGCCGCCTTGCTGGCGCTCGCCATTCTCGAACACGTCTTCATGCTTGTCCCGCTGCCGGTGATGGAAGCCTGGAACTGGGGACACCGGACCGGGGCCAAGCCTGCGGACGGACAACGCATCGACCCGATCTCGGCCCGGCCCTCACCGGACCATCGCATTTCGATCACTCGGAGGGGATTATGAACTACGACGCGTTCTTCCGCAGCCAGCTCGACGACCTGCGGAAGGAGGGGCGATACCGGGTCTTCACCGATATCGAACGCCATGCCGGGGCATTTCCGGCGGCAACGCATCGCCGCGAGCGCGGCGGCCGGGCGGAAGTGACCGTCTGGTGCTCGAACGATTATCTCGGCATGGGCCAGCACCCATCCGTCATTGCGGCCATGCATGACGCGATCGACAAATGCGGCGTCGGCGCCGGCGGCACCCGCAACATTTCCGGCACCAATCATTATCACGTCCTGCTTGAGGACGAACTGGCCGACCTGCATCGCAAGGAAGCGGCGCTGCTGTTCACCTCGGGCTATGTGTCGAATTGGGCCACGCTGTCGACGCTCGCCTCGCGGCTTCCCAATTGCGCGGTATTTTCCGATGCCGGCAATCATGCCTCGATGATCGAGGGCATCCGGCACGCGACTGCCGAGAAATTCATCTTCGCGCATAACGACCCGGACGATCTGCATCGCAAGCTTGCCTCCGTCGATCCGCGCCGCCCGAAGCTGGTGGCGTTCGAGTCGGTCTATTCGATGGACGGCGATGTCGCGCCGATCGCCGAATTGTGCGATGTCGCCGACATGCACGGCGCCATGACCTATCTCGACGAAGTGCATGCGGTGGGCCTGTACGGCCCGCGCGGCGGCGGTATTGCCGAGCGCGAGGGCCTCAGCCACCGGCTGACCGTGATCGAGGGAACGCTGGCCAAGGCGTTCGGGGTGATCGGCGGCTATATCGCGGGATCGGCGTCGATGTGCGATTTCGTGCGCAGCTATGCCTCCGGCTTCATCTTCACCACCGCCTTGCCGCCCGGCGTGGCCGCAGCGGCCATTGCCAGCATCCGCCATCTCAAGGCGAGCAGCGCCGAACGCGAATTGCAGCGCGACCGGGGCGAGAATGTGCGGGCGAAACTCGACGCGGCCGGCATCCCTCACCTGCCAAACGACAGCCACATCGTGCCGGTGATGGTGTGCGATCCGGTGCTGTGCAAGCAGATCAGCGACCGGCTTCTCACCCAGTACGGGATCTATGTGCAGCCAATCAATTATCCGACCGTGCCGCGTGGGACCGAGAGGCTGCGGATAACGCCCTCGCCCATTCACAGCGACGACGACATCGCGCGTCTGATCGGATCGCTGTCGGAAATCTGGGCCGATATCGGATTGCAGCGCGCCGCCTGATCGCAGGGCGGCATTGTCCGCACAAAAAACAAGGCTCCCGAACGGGAGCCTTGTTCGTATCCGGAAGCGGAAAAAACTACTTCGGGAATTTCTTCAGGTATTCGATGACGTCCTTGCGCTCCTTTTCGCTAGGCAGCTTGAACGCCATCTTCGTCGAACCCTTGGCAAGCTCCGGCTTGCCGGCTTCCTTCAGGAATTTGATCAGGAAGCCCTGCGGATCGGGCAGATAATTGAAGATATTCTCTTCGGTCCAGACGAGACCCGCCGCACCTGCGGCCTTGTTCAGCGGCGAATAGGCGTAGCCCTCTACCGTTCCCGCGGTGCGCCCGACGATGCCGTTCTGCATTGGACCGACAGCATTTTTTGCCTTCTCGCCGACCTGGTGACAGGTCATGCATTTCTTGAAAACCGTCTCTCCCGCGGCCGCGTCCTGCGCCAGGGCGGCACCCTGGGGGACCAGAAAAAGGGTGGAAAATACAAGTGCGAACCCGATCTGCTTCATGCGTCAGTCTTCCCTGCTTTGTTTGGCCGTTTCCAACAACGCCTCGGCGGAACGTACAGAAACGGCTCTGCGTTCCAGTATCCTGACGTCATTAATATCAAACGCCCTTGTCACCCAAAGGGTCAAGACCCAACGCATAAAAATAATGCTTCAAAAACGCGGGAAACCCAGTAGATTCAAGTTCTTGGCCTCAGTTGCAGCTGATTGTCCGGGCGACACATGCGCACGGGCCGGCTGGGTTTCCTACTGGAGTTCGGCCGCAAGTTGACTGGCGTTCGGAATCCGGTCACACGGGCAATCTATCCTTCGCCGTTTGCAGTTGCGATAATGCGCTGCAATAAAGGCTTTTAGGCTTCGATGGCCGCCCGGAGCGGAAATGAGCAACGTGAACATCGCACAGCCTGATGTGACCCTGCTGCTGGATCTTGACGGGGTGATCCGTGAAGCCACGCTGTCACGCTCACTGTCAGACGAGGGCATCGAGGCCTGGGTCGGCCGCTCCTGGAACGAGACGGTCAGCGATTCCGGCGGCGAGAAGGTCCGCCGCATGCTGGAGGATGCCCGCGAACAGGGTGTCTCCGCATTCCGGCAGGTCACGCAGAAATTCCCGAGCGGCCTCGAATTGCCGATGGAATACACCACCGTCCTGCTCGGCGGCCGTGCCGGCCTGCTGGCGGTCGGCAAGAATCTTCAGGCCGTCGCGGAATTGCAGGCGCGTCTGATCGCCGCCCAGCAGGCGATGGAGCGCGACTACTGGAAATTGCGCGAGGTCGAAACCCGTTATCGCCTCCTGTTCGATGCGTCCCAGGAGCCGGTGATGCTGTTGCGCGCCGGCGACTTGCGGGTGCTGCAGGCCAATCCGGCCGCATTGTCGGTCATGGGACTTGGCGCGAACGGGGCGCAGGCCGTGCAGGATCGCGAATTCCTGCCCGAGGTTTCGGAGCAGGACCGTGACGCTTTCCGCGCGATGGTCTCGCGCGTGCGCGAACAGGGCAAGGCGCCGGGCGTGCTTCTGCATCTTGGCAAGGCCCGCAAGCCCTGGCTGATCCGCGCCTCGATGATGTCGCCCGAGCCGGGCGCCGTGATCATGCTGCAATTGTCACCGGGATGGACCGGCGCGCAGGGCAATTCCGAACAGGAGACGATCTCGATCGACGACCTGATCGAACGCCTGCCGGACGCCTTCATCGTCATCGATTCCGAAGGCGTGGTACGCCGCGCCAATCGCTCCTTCCTCGATCTTGTCGAGGCCGGCGCCAAGGGGTCCGTGGTCGGCGAACGGCTGACGCGCTGGCTGTGGCGGCCGGGCGCCGATCTCACCGTGCTGCTCGCCAATGTCGAACGACACGGCTCGGTGCGGATGTTCACCACCACCATTCAGGGCGAACTCGGAACGCCGACGGAAGTGGAGCTCTCTGCCAGCGGCAATGCGGACAATGGGTCGCAGTTTATCGGCGTGCTGATCCGCGATGTGGGGCGGCGCATGGGGGCAACCGCCGACGACAAGAACCTGCGTGCAATGCTGGGCTCGATCACGGAACGTATTGGAAAGACGCCTTTACGCTCTTTGGTCAAGGACACCGTTGGTGTTGTTGAGCGGCATTATGTAAAGTCCGCTCTCGAACTCGCAAATGACAATCGCACTCTCGCTGCCGAATTGCTCGGTCTGAGCCGACAAAGTCTCTACGCAAAGCTCAGCCGATACGATCTTGATGGAGGATCGGCCTCGTCCAGCGACGAGAAGTGATGGATCTGGGGAAACAGCCGGGTGGCCTCTCATCCTCTACCGATGCCCGCTTTCGGGCAAGCCGACCTATCGAATTGCGAGCGGGAACAGGTTCATCTGGCCGGCTCGATCCAGCCCCATGGCGCATTGATCGTCTTGCGTGAACCGGATGGCGTCGTCATCCAGGCCAGCGCGAATGCCGCCGATATGCTCGGCCTCGACGGCACCGTCATCGGACGCACGCTGGGAGAATTCGGCGGCGATCTCTCCGAATGCATTGCACCTCTGCTGAAGGAATCGCTGCGCACGATCCCGGCTGCCGTGCATTGCCTCGCCGCGCATCCGTCACAGGAATTCAACGTGCAGGTGCACCGGCCATCGGACGGCGGCATCGTCATCGAACTCGAACGCGCAAGTCCGCCCGCCGATCTTTCGGCCAGCATCGAAAAGGCGCTTCAGACGATCATCGCCGCTCCCTCGCTGCGCATGGTGTGCGAAGAAAGCGCGAGCCTGTTCAAGAGCCTGACCGGATATGACCGCGTCATGGTCTATCGCTTCGACGAGGAGGGCCATGGCGAGGTCTTCTCGGAGCGCAGGGAGCCGCATCTCGAACCCTATCTGGGCAATCGTTATCCGGCCTCCGACATTCCCCACATCGCGAGGCGGCTGTACGAACGCACCCGCGTCCGCGTGCTTGTCGATGTCGCCTATGAGCCGGTGCCGCTGCAGCCGCGCCGCAATCCGATCACCGACGAGGATCTGGATATGTCGCTGTGCTGGCTGCGCAGCATGTCGCCGATCCATATCCAGTATCTGAAGAATATGGGCGTCGGAGCGACGCTGGTCGCTTCGCTCATGGTCGGCGGCAAGTTATGGGGCCTCATTGCCTGCCATCATTACGTGCCGCGCTCCCTGCCCTTCGAAATGCGCGCGGCGTGCGAATTGCTCGCCGAAACCATCGCCACGCGCATCGCGGCTCTGGAGAGTTTCGCGCAGGCCCAGGCCGAACTCTCGGTGCGGCGCCTCGAACAACGCATGATCGAGGCCATCTCGCGCGACGGGGACTGGCGCGTCGCCCTGTTCGACAATGCCCAGTCGCTGTTGCAGCCACTGTCTTCCAGCGGCGCCGCATTGCTGTTCGAAGGCCAGATCCTGACGGCCGGCGATGTCCCCGGCACCCTCGAATTGCGCGAGATCGCCGCCTGGCTCGACAGAAAGGAGCGTGCGCCGGTTTTTTCAACGGCCTCTCTCGGATTCGACGAACCTGCCTTCACGCCGCTGATCTCGGTGGCAAGCGGACTTGTCGCAACGCCGGTGTCCAACACGCCCGGCGAGTATCTCATCTGGTTTCGGCCGGAGCGCATCCGGCTTGTGACCTGGGGCGGCGATCCGCTGAAACCGGTCCTGATCGGCGACGATCCCTCGCAATTGTCGCCACGCCGCTCGTTCGCGCAGTGGCATCAACTGGTCGAGGGGAAAAGCGAACCCTGGTCCGCTGCGGACCTGACGGCCGCGCGGTTGATCGGCGAGACGGTGGCGGATGTCGTGTTGCAATTCCGGTCGGTGCGGCTGCTGATCGCGCAGGATCAACTGACGCATGTCACGCGCCAGGTGCAGATTTCCGATCTGCCGGTCGTGATCGCGGATGCCAAGGGCCGTATCCTGCTGAACAACCGTGCCTTCGACCAGCTCCTGCCGGAAGGGCATCCGCGTTACGAATTCATCGAGGATCTCAGCCCGCATTTCCTGGACGCATCCGATGTCCGGCGCCGCTTCAACGAACTGGTCGAAATGAAGCGGACATGGCGCGGCGAGGTGCAGCTGCAGACGGCGGCCGGACCGCCACGGTCGCTGCTGGTTCGCGGCGATCCGGTGTTCTCGTCACCCAACCGGGTGCTGGGGTTCGTGCTCCTGTTCACCGACATTGCCGACCGCAAGGCCGCCGAAGCCGCGGGCCGGAGATTCCAGGAAGGCATTCTGGAAAGCCACCGCAAGAAGCTGTCCGGCTTCGATGGCAAGGCCGATATCGTTTATCAGCAGCTGATGGGATCGATCGTGGAGAATGCCCAGCTCGCCGCGCTCGAAATCACCGACGGCGTGGACAATGCCCGCATGCTGCAGATGCTGGAAAGTGTGCGCGCCTCGGTCAATCGCACCGCCGAGGTTCTGGATCACCTGATCTGGCATGCCGCGCGGAGCAACCAGGGCGGCGATCCGGACGGCTCCGGCAAGACGTGACCGGCCCTCCGGCCCACCCTCACCGCAAAGACAACGTCCGAGGACTTGTGCGCGCAACGGCCCGAGCTGCGCGCTCGCACCTGTGCTCGCGGCCGCATAATCGCACTTCTACGAGCATGAAAGCTGCCGTCATTCGCGGCTTTAGGATTATTTTCATGTGAAACGGCGCAAGGATAGCCCCGGCTTTCCTCAAGTTTTTTCACCGCACGGCATGCGGGACGTTTCGCTGCAAGATGCCTGGACCGATTGCCGGCCCGCAGAACGCGCCGCGTTCACGCGCTCGCAGGCTTTGCCTCCGCTGACGATGCGACATAGGCCTGCACGTCATTCGACAGATCGACATTCATCTGGAAGGCAAGCAGAGCTTCTGCAATCAGCACCTCCGGATCTTCAACCGCCTGCCCGGCGGCATCGATGGAGTCCCGCAATCTGTTCTTGAAGGCTGCGATCTCGCTGATATCCGGAAAGTCGTAGAGCGAAAGCGATTCCGGCGGCAGGTTCATCGACTGCCCCAGCAGCTTCTTGAGTATCTGTCCGCCGCTCAGATCGCCGAAATAGCGCACATATCCATGCGGAATGAGCCGCAATCCATCGCCCGATCCCGCATCGGAAATACATTCCACATATCGGGCCGTCGTATCGAGCAGCGGCAGATCGTGCTCCCAGTTTTCGCCCGCAATGCTTTCCAGATCGGACCGCACGGCATTCGCCCGGTGCAAAGCGGGCTGCGCAAACGGTCCGAGATGCGGATGATCCTGGTGCCGCGACAGCAATTCCTCGATCCGCATATAGGCAGGCAGAAGGTTTCGCAGCAACAGCGCGTAACCCCGGCTGTCGGCCTTTCGCCGCAGGATGTCGGCGACAATGCCCGACCGTTCGGCCTCGTGGTGGATCTCCGCCGTCCGGCTGCGCAGGGCTTCGGAGAGCGGAACGGGACCGGATTGCGGTGCCGTCATTGACTGTTGAATTCCCATGGTTCCTTTTTGCCTGCGAAAACGCGCGCAATCAACGGCTGCAGTCTGGAATTGCTCCGAGGTGCGGCCTGCCATCGAACGAAGTAGGGCATGGATCGCCAGACG
>JAEVZN010000071.1 GCA_023392205.1 Pseudomonadota bacterium | reverse complement strand
GGGTCCATGTTCGCCTGGATCTTGAAGACGAAGGCCGACATGCGCGGCTCCTCGGCCTCCACCATGCGCTTGTCCGCCTTCTGGTCGCGCGGCGGAGGCGCGACTCGCCCGAGCGCATCCAGCAGATCACCGACGCCAAAATTCTTCAGCGCCGAGCCGAAAAACACGGGCGACAGATGGCCTTCACGAAACGCCTGAAGATCGAAGCGCCGGCAGGCGTCGCGCACAAGCCCGAACTCTTCCTCCACCGCAACCGGGTCGAGAACAGGATTGAGCGCAGCGAGTTCGGCAATGGTCATTTCGCGCAAGGTGCCGGCCTTGCCGGCATCGCCTTCGAGCAGCCGCACTCCGCCGGATTCTATCTCGATGGTGCCGACAAAATCCCGTCCGCGCCCGACCGGCCAGTTCACCGGCGCGGTATCGAGCGCTAGCGTCTTTTCGATTTCGTCGAGCAGATCGAAAGGATCGCGGGTTTCCCGGTCCATCTTGTTGATGAAGGTGAGGATCGGGATGTCGCGCATCCGGCAGACCTCGAACAGCTTGCGGGTGCGCGCCTCAATGCCCTTGGCGGCATCGATGACCATGACCGCGGAATCGACGGCCGTCAGCGTCCGGTAGGTGTCCTCGGAAAAGTCCTCATGGCCCGGCGTGTCGAGCAGATTGAAGACATGCCCCTCATACTCGAAGGTCATGACCGAGGTGACCACGGAAATTCCGCGTTCCTTTTCGATTGCCATCCAGTCGGATTGCGTGGATTTGCGGTTGCGCTTGGCCTTGACCTGACCGGCGAGCTGGATCGCGCCGCCGAATAGGAGCAGCTTTTCGGTCAGCGTGGTCTTGCCGGCGTCCGGATGCGAGATAATGGCGAAGGTGCGGCGGCGCTCGATCTCGGCCGCCAGAGGCGAAACGAGGTCAGCGCCGTCCGGTTCGCGAACGGTCATGGTCATGGCGGGCCTTGTACAGGGAGGCTGCAGGGATTCAACCCCGGATATGGGGTCCGCGACGCCTGTGTCCAGCGGACTGCTGGGCTTTGCTCAGGCTCAATAAGCGATCAGATATTCGCAGCCCGAGGCCGTCTTGAACCGGCGCCGGATAGCTCCGCCAGCGAGGCCGATCTCCAGCACCACTGCATCGTCGTGGCAGCAAAGATAGGCAAGCTCCGGATCGGCGGCAAAGCCGAAGCCCATAGGCCCCTTTGGCGTCACAAGCGAGGCGGTCTGCGCGAGCGACCGGGTGTCGAAAATGGCCGCGTGATTGTCGAGCAGCGAAGAGACGCATACATACCGGCCATCCGGAGAGAGCCGCACCCGTTTGAGCTGGTTCGGCTTCCCTTCGCCTCCGGTGATGGCGATGACTTGCCGCAAGGCGTTGCTGCGGGCGTCGAATACATAAAGCTCTGGCGTGCGATGCGCACAGACGAAGACCGTACCGCCATCCGGCGAGACCGCCAGACCTTCAGCCAATTGCGGGATTGCAAGTGTACCGGTCATCCGCCGGGTCGAGCGGTCGATGACGGCAACGAAATCCGACGTCTTGCAGGATGCGAAGACGGTATCTGTGCTGTGGCTGATCGCGAGCCAATGTGCGGGCTTACCGATATTGATCGTTTGCACCGCGCCGGATTGTGGATCGATAGCCATGACGGCGGAGCCGAGTTCGGCCGTACACCAGACGACATTGTCGCAATCCAGCATGAGGCCATGCGGCGCCACGTCCGCACCGACATCGATGTAGCGCCGCACCTCCATGCCATCGAGATCGATCTCGGCGATGCGCCGGTCGGGATCCCTGTTCGTGCCGAAAATTCCGCCGCCATAGACAGATGCGAAAATGCTGTGCCCGTCCGACGCAAGCACCATCTCATGTGTCGAGGCCGGCATCTCGATTCGGCCGGTACGCTCCAGCGTTAAACCATCGTAGAAATCGATGGTATTCGCCGTCTTGCAGGTCACGACAAGACGCGGGCCGCCCCGCCGGTTATTCAGATCTTCGCTCATCGCGCCGGAACCTTCGAGGCCATGTCGCGGGTCAGCGTTCGGAAGCGGTCTGGCGTGAGGTCGCCGAGCGCCGTGCCGTTCCGCGAGCGAAACGCCGCCTCCCCGATTTCCAGCCGGAGCGCATTCTGCGCAGACAGCGGCAGTGCCGCGAGTGCGGGATCGCGCTCAGGCAAAGGCGCGGCTGCGATCGTTCCACGCGACGCCTCGAAGGCCGCCATCATGGCGACCAGCATCTCATCGCTCCCCGGACGCCCGATCCATTCTATTCCGAACGGCATTCCACGGCTGTCGAGTCCGGCTGGCGCTGCGGCAGCCGGCAATCCCGATGAGCCTGACAAGTAACAGGTCAGCGCGTCGGACACGTCGGGACGCGCACCGCCTCGCCCGTCCGTCGGATAGACCAGCGCGTCGAGCGATTTGGCATCCATTAGCGACACCACCAGATCGCGGTTGCTCGCGATGCGACGGGCCGCACGCCCCTCGCGGAATGGCGCCGAGGCCGCAGCATTCACACATTCCTTGGCGGTCCATTCAGGCCGGATCAGGCCCGATCGGCAGATCTCGCGCCAGGAGCGGACCGGCCCGTCGTCGCGGAAAAAACGCGCGCTGATCTTGCGGCCAAACCCTTTGAGAAACTCGATGCCCATCCGGTCGTTGAAGCCATTCAGCGCAATATTATCGATCACCTCCGCGCCGTCTCTCTGCAATATCTCAATGGTCTGAAGCAGACCGTCCTGCATCGCGCCGTCAGCCTGCGACCACAGATCCTTGCCGTTCAGCACCCGCAGAATACCTATCCGCCGCGCCTTCAGCGCATATGGCGCGCGCGCATCGCGATCAGACCAGGTTTCGTCCAACGCGGCCAAACCGGATTGCAGCGTCGGCGTGTCTTTTGCGATCAATCCGGTGACACCATTTATGAAACCGATCGGGAATACACCGACGGTCGAGAAGCGCCCGAAGGTGGACCGCAGCGCGACCGCGCCGTTGTAGACAGCAGGCAGCCGCAATGACCCGCAATTGTCGCTTCCCAGCGCCAGAGGCACAAAGCCCGCGCCCACCGCAGCGGCCGACCCGCTCGATGAGCCGCCCGCACTCATGCGGGTGTCATAGGCGTTGCCGACCCGGCCACCCGCCCCGGACAGCCCGCGCACGCCCATCGCGAACTCGTCCATATTGGTCTTGCCGATCATGATGGCACCGGCACGCCGCAGCCGCGCCACCAACTCGGCGTCGCGGCCGGGACGATAATCCTTCAGCGCCAGAGATCCAACCGTGACCGGCATGTCAGTCGTATCGAAATTGTCCTTCACAGCTATGGGTACGCAATGAAGCGGCCCCCGCTTCTGCCCGTCGGCAACGGCAGCATCCAGCGCCGCGGCATCTGCCAGAGCCTTGTCGTTCAGGTGCAGGAATGCGTTGAGCGGCGGGCCGTTCTCTGTCGAGAGATCGCGCGCGGCAATCTCGTCGAGCAGCGTTCGGATCTTCGCAACGCAATCCTGCTCTGCAGGTTCGGCTAAAGCCGGGCAGAGCGCCGCGAAACCAAGAAAGGTGCCGAGGACAAGCGCACCACGCCATCGATAGCGCGCGGTGGAGCGCATGGCTAAGCGGCGCCCTTCAGCCGATCAAGCGCCTCAAGGACCTTCGCGCGACGTTCCTGCGCCTCGTTGCGCTTCTCCTTCTCGGCCTCGACCACATCTTCCGGCGCGCGTGCGACGAACTCGGCATTGGCCAGTTTCTGGTCGACCCG
>JAEVZN010000063.1 GCA_023392205.1 Pseudomonadota bacterium | reverse complement strand
GACTTCTATCCGGAGGCGTTGCGCGCGGAGATCGATGCGGTCAACAAGCCGATCTACGAGACGGTGAATAACGGCGTCTATCGCTGCGGTTTCGCCACCACGCAGGAGGCTTACGAAGAGGCCTTTGCGCAATTATTCGAAACGCTCGGCGAACTGGAAGGACGTCTCGGCACGCGGCGCTATCTGTGCGGCAGCACCATCACCGAAGCGGACTGGCGTCTCTTCCCGACCCTGATCCGCTTCGATGCGGTCTATGTCGGGCATTTCAAATGCAATCTGCGCCGCATCGACGATTATCCGAACCTGTCGAATTATATGCGCGAATTGTATCAATGGCCGGGCATTGCCGACACCGTCGATGTCGACCAGTACATGCGGCATTATTACGGAAGCCACAAGACCATCAATCCGACCGGTATCGTGCCGGTGGGTCCGGCGCTCGATTTCGGCCGCGCCCATGACCGCGGGCGGTTCGGATAGGTTCGGTCGCCTCACCGATCCACAAACCGCTGTTCCATCCCCCTCCCGGCATTGTAAGAAGTTCCATTGTCACGGGACGGGGCAAGAGTGATGACGGTCCAGCGCTATGCTTTGATGGCTGCGGGCATCGCCTTGTTCGCTTTGGCCTGCATCACCGGTCCGGCGCGCGCCATGCCGGTGCAACCCAGTCCGGGCATTCCGTCTTCGGTGGTGCGGGTGCAGGCCAACGATCAGGCGCAGATCTACCAGTTGCGCGGGCTCGCCAATGAGTTTTCCCGCGGCATGGATCAGATGGGCGCAAGGCTGTCCGGCTATGGCTATGTTCCGGTGGTCATGAATCATCGCGGCTGGCAGAACGCGGCCGACACCATCGCGCGCAATTACAATGCGGGTCGGCGCGCGCCTGTCATCATCATCGGTCATTCGCTGGGCGGCAACGCGGCCTTCCAGATGGCGCAACGGCTCCAGGGCAAGAACATCCCCGTTGCCTATCTGGTCACTTTCGATCCGACCCGGACGTTCACGGTGCCGGCGAATGTGCGATATTTCTCGAACTTCTATCAGAACAACGGACAGGGCCGCGCTGCCATCATTCCCGCACAACGCGGCGACCAGAAGTCCAACGTCAATCTGACCAGCAGCCCCGGCGTGACGCACACCAATATCGATCAGTCGGACCGCCTGCAGACCATTGTGATCGGCCGCATCCTCTATCTGGCACCGCGCTGAACGGCAGCCTCACCATCGTTCCTGCGGCAACAACCCATCCATCACCTCGGCGATGCGACGGCGGGTGCCTGGCGTTGTCTCCTCGGGCAATCCATCGCGCCGGAAAAAGCCGTGCTCCACGATCTCCGCATCCGGCTTTGGCGGCGTGGGCTGGGTGAAGTCGCGGATCACATAAAGCGCCACATGGTCGCGGTTTGAATCGACGGGATTGAAATAAAACCCGAAAAAGGCCGGCGGCGCCTGGAACAGGATATTGCCCTCTTCCTGCATTTCCCGCCGCAGCGCATGCAGCAGGGTTTCGCCCGGCTCCACCCCGCCACCCGGCAGATGCCAGCCGGGAACATAGGAATGCCTGATCAGGAAGATGCGGTCTTCCGCATCGATCACCATGCCGCGCACGCCAAGCGTCATCCCGCGCGAAAAGCGCCAGTAGACGTGAACTGCGCGCCGGATCAGCCGTGCCACCTGCCCTCCTGTGCACCTTGCCCTGTTTTTCCCGAAGGTCCGCGTCAGCGGGCCGCAATCATGGCCGCATCGTTAGGTCATGATTGCCATATAGTCTGAATCGACAATCCCCCAGGAATTCATCAGTCTGCCTCATGTTTCGATTAGGTCATATCTCCGATCCGCATCTCGGCCCCCTTCCCAGCGCCCGCATCCGCGAACTCGCCGGCAAACGCGCGCTCGGCTATTTCAACTGGCACCGGCGCCGCAAGACCATCCATCGCGCGGAAGTGCTCTCACGCATCGTCTCCGACCTGAAGGCGCAGGACACCGACCATATCGCAGTCACTGGCGATATCCTCAATCTCGCTCTCCCCGGAGAATTCGCCCCGTCCCGCGTCTGGCTCGACACGGTGGGGCCGTCCCATGACGTGACTTTCGTGCCCGGCAATCACGATGCCTATGTGCGCAAGGCCGCGCGCGAATGGCATTCGCATTGGGGCGACTTCATGAAGGGCGATACCACCGGCCCCGACCAGTTTCCGTTCGTGCGCAAACGCGGCGATGTGGCCCTGATCGGCCTGTCCAGCGCTATCACCACGGCGCCCTTCATGGCCACCGGCCTGGTCGGCCCTCAGCAATTGCATGCGCTGGCAGACGTGCTGGACAAGCTCGGCGCCGAGGGCCTGTTCCGGGTGGTGCTGATCCATCATCCGCCGATCACCAAGGCGGCGCATCGTTTCAAGCGCCTGATGGATGCGGACAAGTTCCGCAATGTCCTGCTTCGCCACGGCGCCGAACTGGTGCTGCATGGACACGACCATATCCACTCGGTCGTCTATCTCGACGGGCCTTCGGCGCGTATTCCGGCCGTGGGTGTGCCCTCCGCGTCGGCTGCGGGCGGCGAAGGCGACCCGGCCGGGTACAACGTCTACAGCATCGAGAAAGCCGGAAACGGCTGGCGCTGCGAAGCCGTCACGCGTGGCTTTCGGCACCGTGGCGATGCGCTGGTGGAGATTTCGCGGCGCGAATTGAGCGCAACCGAAACGATGCCGGCGCTGGCCCGCGCGTAAGCGCCACTTCGGCCCGGCTAGGCAATCTTGGCCTTGCGCAGCCAGCCAAGTCCGTCGTCTGTGCGCCCGCGCGGGAAATACTCGCCGGCCACCCAGCCCGTATAACCGAGCCGGTCCAGCGCCTTGTAGATGTCGGGATAATTGACCTCGCCCTCGTCCGGCTCGTGCCGTGAGGGCACCGCCGCAATCTGCACATGCCCGATCAGCGGCTGATGGCGCTCGAAGCGGCGCAGCAGGTCGCCGCCCATGATCTGCGCATGATAGAAATCGTACTGGATGCGGATATTCGGCTTGCCGATCTTGGCGATGATGTCGGCGGCGTGTTCGACGCGATTGAGGAAATAGCCGGGCCGGTCGATGTTGTTGATTGGCTCGATCAAAAGGGTGATCGCCTTCTCCGCAGCGAGATCGGCGGCGCGCGACAGGTTCGCCAGATACGTGCGCTCGGCAGCGGGGCGCTCATCCACCGGCACCTTGCCCGCGAGGCAGTGTATGGCCGTGCCGCCCACCGCAACGATGTAATCCAGCGCCTGCGCGAACAGCGCATCGAAATCCCGCTCGCGCTTTGGCACAGCCGCCAGACCGAACTGGTTCTCGCCGCCGCGCTCAGTATTGATCCCGAGCATGGTCAGGCCGTG
>JAEVZN010000041.1 GCA_023392205.1 Pseudomonadota bacterium | reverse complement strand
CGCAGAAGGCGCAGGCACCGCGTCCGGCACCGCCACAGGCTGCGGCGCCGTCCCCCGGACCGGCGCAAGGCTCGCCTTTCCCGACACCGGTGGGCACCGCGCAATCGACCGGCGCGCCGACATCGATCGTCCCGCAATAGCGGATCGCTCGGACCTTTTCTTCATCGCGTCCGGCAGGCATTGTGCGGCGTTCACCGCGCCGGATTCGTCATGTTCTCGTCATTACTGATCGCAAATCGCGGCGAGATTGCCTGCCGCATCGCGCGCACGGCACGCCGGATGGGCCTTTATGTCATCGGCGTCTATTCGGACGCCGATTCCGACGCGTTGCATGTGCGCGCTTGCGACGAGGCCATTCGCATCGGGCCGGCACCCGCACGCGAGAGCTATCTCTCCATCGCACGGATCGTTGCGGCGGCGCGCGACAGCGGCGCGCAATGTCTGCATCCGGGCTATGGATTCCTGTCCGAGAATGCCGACCTTGCCGAAGCCTGCGCGGCGAACGGCATCGTCTTTGCCGGACCGCCACCCTCGGCGATCCGGGCGATGGGGCTGAAGGATCGCGCCAAGGCGCTGATGCAGGAGGCCGGCATCCCGGTGGTGCCGGGTTTTCACGGCGACCAGCAGGATGCGGCCTTTCTCAAGCGCAAGGCCTATGAGATCGGCTATCCCATTCTCATCAAGGCGGTGGCAGGCGGTGGCGGCAAGGGCATGCGGCTTGTCGAGAGACATGCCGATTTCGATGCAGCCATCGAAGGCGCACGCCGCGAGGCCGCGTCGGCTTTCGGCGACGAACGCGTGCTGCTTGAAAAATATGTCGGTTCGCCGCGCCACATCGAGATCCAGGTCTTCGCCGACACGCATGGCAATATAGTCCATCTGAACGAACGCGATTGTTCGCTGCAACGCCGCCATCAGAAGGTGATCGAGGAGGCGCCCGCGCCGGGCATGGACAAGGCCTTGCGCGAAGTCATGGGGCAGGCGGCGATCAATGCCGCGCGCGCGGTCGGTTATGTCGGCGCGGGAACGGTGGAATTCATTGCCGATGGCTCGACCGGATTGCGCGCGGACAGATTCTGGTTTCTGGAAATGAACACGCGCTTGCAGGTCGAGCATCCGGTCACGGAAGCCGTGACCGGTTTCGATCTCGTCGAATGGCAATTGCGCGTCGCCGCAGGCGAGCCATTGCCGGTGACGCAAAAGAACGTGCCGCTGAACGGCCATGCGATCGAGGCGCGCGTCTACGCCGAGGATCCCGAGCGCGGCTTTCTGCCTTCGCCCGGCCCGGTGGTGGCGCTGTCATTTCCCGCACGCGACGGATTGCGCATCGATGCCGGCGTGGAGCCGGGCGGTACGATCACATCCGATTACGATCCGATGATCGCCAAGGTGATCGCACATGCGCCGAAACGTGACCTGGCCATTGGCAAGCTTGTGACCGCACTCGATGCAACGGAGATTGCAGGCCCGCGCACCAATCTCGCGTTTCTGTCCGCGCTTGCCGCATCGGAAGGCTTTGTGCGCGGTGAGTTCGACACCGGATATATCGCGCGTCATTTTCCGGCACCCGCCGGAGAGACGCGCCGGATCGATGCCGCCGCGGCGGCTGCGGGTGCGCGCGATCTCGTGCAGCGTGCGATGGATGAATTCGTGCCGCAATCCGCGCTGCCGCATTCACCTTGGGATATCGCGGACGGCTTCCAGTTATCCGGCACGCGGCAGATGACTTGGCGTCTGCTGGTCGATGGAGAGCCCAAACAGGCGGAAGTCGATTTCGCCGACGGGGCATGCCGGGTGCGGGTCGACAATACCGAGCCCGATCCCGACGCGCGGGTCATCGCCACGCCCGATGCCGTCTATGTCCTGCGGAAGGGCCGCCAGACCGTCGTCGCGCCGGTCGATATCGCCGCCGGCAGCGAGGATGCGGCGCAGGGCGATGGCGTGGTGCGCGCGCCGATGCACGGCAAGCTCCTCGAAATCCGCGTGCAACCTGGCGATCGTATCGAACGCGGGCAGCGGCTCGCCATCGTCGAGGCCATGAAAATGGAACATGCCATTGTCGCGCCGTTGGCGGGTGTGGTGGAGAAGGTGCTGGCGGGGGCAGGCGACCAGCTTGCCGAGGGCGCGCATCTGCTCACGATTGCGTCCGACCTTGCGGCCGAAACGGCGCCGCCGGCGGATTGACCCCGGTTCCGCGGCGTCGCCTGTGGACCGGACGGGCGTTGTATTTGACGCGCGCGCCCGGTCTCTGCTGAAGATGGAGCCATGCCGCTCCATCTCATCAAGCTCTGCGTCGGTTGCGACTCCATCGACGAACTGAAATCCTGGGTTGCCGCCCGCCTGAAAGAGAAAAAGGCGCGCGGCCAGAAACCCGAACACATTCACACCACGCGCATGGTGCCCAAGCGCGCCGACGAATTGCGCGACGGCGGGTCGCTGTTCTGGGTCATCAAGGGGCAGGTCGCCTGTCGCGAGCGTATTCTGGATATCCGGCCCTTCACCGATCGCGAGGGGGTCGGCCGCTGCCGCATTGTGCTCGACGGCAAGATCAAGCCGGTGCTGCCG
>JAEVZN010000590.1 GCA_023392205.1 Pseudomonadota bacterium | reverse complement strand
CTCGTGGACTGGTGCCACAACATTACCAGTCTGGAGATGGCCGAACGTGCCGTGGATGGCCTGGTCGACAGCGGCATCCGCGCCGTGTTCGCGCATGGCACCGCCAAGCCGCCGACCAAGGAGGGCGGCACGCCGTTCACGCATATCCCGCATCCGCGCGATCGCATCGAGGCCCTGCGCAAGGGCCGGCTCGCCAGCGACGACAGCCGGGTGACGCTGGCCATGGCGATCCTCGGGCCGGACTGGGGCGCGTGGGAGGTGGTCGAGCACGATATCCGTCTGGCGCGCGAACTGGGCCTCGTGTCGTCCTCGCATACCCGCCCGCGCGAACATTGCGTGGTGCCGGACGGCTATGCGCGCATGGCGAAGGAAGGGCTGCTCGGCCCCGACCACAATCTCGTGCATGGCACGACCTATGACGCCAACGATCTGCGCCTGATCGTCGATCACGGCGCCTCGCTCACCTCCACGGTGCTGGTCGAACTGCATCACCATATCGGCGATGCGCAGGTGGCGGCGTTCCGTGCCGCCGGCGGCATGCCCTCGCTCGGCATCGATGTCGAGCCGTTCTGTTCGGGGCATATGTTCCGGGAAATGCAGGCGGCCTTGCTGTTCGCGCGCGGTCGCGAACTGCGCAACAACGCGCTGCGCGGCAATTCGCCATTCAAGCAATTGCCGGTGCGCACCCGCGAGGCGCTGGAATGGACCACCATCGGCGGCGCGCGCGCCTTCATGATGGAAGACAGGATCGGCACCCTGTCGCCCGGCAAGAAGGCCGATATCGTGATGCTGCGCGCCAACGATATCAACATGGCACCGGTCTATGATCCGATCTATTCGATCGTGGAA
This sequence comes from Pseudomonadota bacterium, assembly GCA_023392205.1. GTDB lineage: Bacteria > Pseudomonadota > Alphaproteobacteria > Rhizobiales > Xanthobacteraceae > Pseudorhodoplanes. The sequence goes on along the minus strand of JAEVZN010000590.1, from coordinate 2,301 downwards.
ATTGCCGGTGCGGGCAATGTCGATACGGTCATCGTCGATGGCGTCACCCGCAAGCAGAACGGGAAACTCTGCGTGCCCGACGATCTGATGGCGCAATATCTGGCGAAACTCGCAAGCTCTGGCCAGCGGATCATCGAAGAGGCTGGTTATCGCGTGGAGACCGCGCCACAATAGCGCGAGATGGCCTTACAATGTTTTTTTGAAATGACACGAGGAGACCTGTTGGTATGACCACACGCCTGACCCGACGCGCGGCGCTTGCCGGATTGTCATCGTTGATCGCGGCACCCGCCATTGCGCAGATGCCCTCCGGCGACCGTCCGGTCACCATGATGCATGGCTTCACGCCCGGCGCGAATGTCGACATCGTGGCGCGTCTCATTGCCGACAACTTGAGCAAGCGGATGGGACAGCCGTTTGTCGTCGAGCCCCGTCCGGGAGCGGGCGGCACGACGGCCGCGGGCGCCGTGGCGCGTTCCGCGCCGGACGGCACCACAATCTGCATCCTGCCGGGCGGCCACGCGGTTTCCGCCGCGATCTACAAGAAGCTGCCTTATGACGCGGTGAACGATTTCTCGTTCATCTCCATGCTGACCGACTTCCCCTTCATCCTCGTCACCTATCCGGATCACCCGGCCAAGAGCGTGGCCGATGTGGTGAAATCCGCCCAGGCCGATCCCGGCAAGCTCACCTGCGCCACCGCCGGCAACGGCACCGGCATGCATCTGGCGTTCGAATTGTTCAGCGCCATGGCGAAAGCCAAGATCCAGCATGTGCCCTATCGCGGCTCGCCGCAGGGCATCACCGATCTCTTGGCGCAGCGCGTCGACTTCCAGGTCGATACGCCGGCGGTGCTGATGCCGTTCCTCTCCGACAAGAGGCTGCGGCCGATCGCAGTGACCGGGTCGAAGCGCTTCTTCCTGCTGCCGGATGTGCCGACCGTGGCCGAGGGCGGGGTCGACGATTACGCGGTGACGTCGTGGCTCGGTGTCGCAGGGCCGGCCGGGCTGCCGCCGGCTTTCGTCAGCAAGGTCAATGCGGAGATCAAGCAGATCCTCGCCGAGCCTGTGGTGATGGAGCGGCTGCGCGCGCTCGGCAGCGATATCACGCCGACCACGCCGGAAGGCTTCAAGGCGCGCGTGGCCGACGATGTCGCGAAATGGACCAAGGTGGTCGCGGACGCCAATATTCCGCGCGTGTGATGGGATTTGATGCCGTCGTCCGGTACGCGCGCGTCAACCGCGCGTGCCGGATGTTACTGCCGGGAAATGTCCGCGGAAAACTCGCCGTTGCGGATCCGCACCGACAGGCCCTCGGCAAAGGCCGAGGCGGCGTCCTCGCCGTAGGTCGACACGAATTCGATCAGCGCCGCGAACAGGCAGGCTTGCGCCATGCAATCCCCGTCAACGCCGTCCAGCGTCGCCTCCGCCCACGCTTCATGCACATAGCCGAGCGCAACTTTCTTCTGCTCGTGGTCCTCGATCGGCTCACGGTCCGAGTTAATTCGCGTTGCTGTGGTCATCATTCCAAGTATGTCATGAGCGCGGTCCTGCCGCGCTCCGCCCGCCCCAAGGTGTGCGTAGACGTTATCATCTATGAACGCCGTGAACACCCGTCACTTTAAGAAAGGTTAATGGCCGCAACCCATCCGCGCGTCCGGCGATCAATTCGTGTAGCGCGCTGTAATCTCACGGGAGATTTTCGCGCCCTCGTCGAGATAGCGGCGCACGGCCAGATCGGCCGCCTCGGTGCAGGTGCGGTATGTCTGCTGGAAGCCGCCATAGCCGCGATTGAACGAGGCCATCAGCTTCACCTTGCGCTCGGGCGATTGCGCTTCCGCCTCCAGCAGCGCGCGCATCTGGTCGCGCCATTTCTGCCCCTCCTTGGCACCGCATAATTCGCGCAGGTAATGCAGCGCGCCGAGAATTTCCGACAGCCGCACCAGATCGGCTTCGAAGGCCGCGCCGCTGTCATAGGCGCGTGCGGGCGGCGTGGTGAGGTTCGCGACGGGGCTGGCGACGAGGCTCGCGGCGACAAGGATTGAGGCAATGCGGCGGGTCATGGCGGCCCTCATATGCGCCGGGCTTGCGGCGCCCGCAAGGCAGGGGCGGGCAGGCGGATTGCGCCATCCCCCGTCATTCAGGGCCGCGCGGTCATAGCAGCGCGACGGCGTCCGCGACGATCTCCTGCAGACCGGCGGTGGTTTCCAGCAGCGCCAGTTCCTCCGGGGTGCGCCACACCGCCTCCGCGCCTTCGGCAATCTGCGGAATCGGCTCGCCGGACAGCCACCGCGCGGCAAAA
>JAEVZN010000575.1 GCA_023392205.1 Pseudomonadota bacterium | reverse complement strand
GCCGTGACCCTGCTGGGCCTTGCCAAAGGCGGGTTTACCGGCGTCGGCATGGTGGCGACGCCGCTTCTGGCGCTGATCATCCCGCCCTTGCAGGCGGTGGCGATCATGCTGCCGATCCTGCTGGTGCAGGACGTGGTTTCGGTCTGGGCCTACCGGCGGGACTGGGATGTCTGGAACCTGAAAGTACTGATTCCCGGCGGCCTTATCGGGGTCGCGGTGGCGGGCCTGCTCGCGGCCTATGTGCCGGATTCGGCCGTGCGGCTCGCGGTCGGCATTATCGGCACGGCATTTGTGCTGTGGCGCTGGTTCGGGCCGGCGAGCGGCGATATCGGCATCCGGCCGAGTGCCACCAGTGGCGTGTTCTGGGGCGCGCTTTCGGGCTTCACGTCGACGCTCGCCAATGCCGGCGCGCCGCCCTGGCAGGTGCACATGATGCCGCAGCATCTGCCCAAGCTGATCTTCGCCGGCACCGGAGCGATTTATTTCGCGGCGGTCAACGTCGCCAAGGTCGGGCCGATCTTCGCGCTCGGCCAGTTCAGCACCGACAATCTGCTCACGTCGGCGGTGCTGTTTCCGCTCGCCATCGCCACCAATTTTCTCGGCATCTGGCTGGTGCGCGTCACGCCGCAGGAAGTCTTCTACCGGATCGTCTATGTGATCACGCTCATGATCTCGCTGGAACTGATCCGCAACGGCGTCACCGCCATCTGGACCGCCTGATTGATGGCCATCATCACCGATCCCTATTTCTACATGCTCGCCATCCCCGCCGTGATCGCGCTGGGACTGTCGAAAGGCGGGTTTGCCGGGATCGGCGTGGTTTCGACGCCGATGCTGGCGCTGTATCTGCCGCCGCTGGAAGCCGCGGCCCTGATCCTGCCGATCCTGATCACGCAGGATCTGATCTCGGTCTGGTGGTACCACCGCAACTGGGATCCCTGGAACCTGAAGGTGCTGCTGCCCGGTGCGCTGCTGGGCATGACGCTGGCCTGGATGTTTGCGGCCTACGTGTCGAACGATGCGATCCGGGTCGCAGTCGGCACCATCGGCGTTTGTTTTGTGATCTACATGATCGCCAGTCGCGTGCCGACCGGCGAGCCGCGCAAGAGCGCCGCGAGCGGCCTGTTCTGGGGCTCGGTCTGCGGCTTCACCTCGTTTCTGTCGCAAGCCGGCGGCCCGCCCTATCAGGTGCATGTGCTGCCGCAACGGCTGCCCAAGCTGACGCTGGTCGGCACCACCACGATCTTTTTCGCCATCGTCAACGCGCTGAAGATCGGGCCATATTTCGCGCTCGGTCAATTCAATACCCGCAACCTCGTCACCTCGGTAATGCTGCTGCCGCTGGCAGTCGCCGCCAATGCGCTCGGTATCTGGCTGGTGCGCGTCACGCCGACGCATATCTTTTACCGCATCGCCTATACGATCGTGTTCTGCATCTCGGCCTTGCTGCTGTGGCAGGGCATATCGGGTTTGATGCGCGGCTGACGGATATTCGGTCACATTGGTGACGCAGGCTCTGCGTAGCGTCCGCCACTCAGATGAAGCCCGCGATCATATTGAGCACCCTTGCTGCCCTCACTACGTCCGCACATGCCTTCGATCTGCAAGGCCATCGCGGCGCGCGGGGTCTTGCGCCGGAAAATACCATTCCGGGTTTCGAGACTGCGCTGAAGATCGGCGTCTCCACGCTCGAACTCGATCTTGCCGTCACGCGCGACGGGGTGGTGGTGGTGAGCCACGACGAGCGGCTCAATCCCGACATCACCCGCGGACCGGACGGGCAATTCCTGAAAAGCACCGGCCCCGCCATCCGCTCGCTCACCTTCGATGAATTGCAGCGCTATGACGTCGGCCGTATCCGGCCCGGCAGCGCCTATGCGGCGCGCTTCCGCAATCAGAAGGGCATGGACGGCGTGCCCATCCCGGCGCTCACCGAGGTGTTCGATCTGGCGAAGCGAAGCGGGGCCGATCACATCCGCTTCAACATCGAGACCAAGATCACCCCGCAATCCGGCAACGACACGCCAGATCCCGAAACTTTCGCCGCCCTGGTTGCCAAGGCCGTGCGCGAAGCGGGACTGACCGCGCGCGTCAGCGTGCAGAGTTTCGACTGGCGCACGCTCCGCGCCATGAAACAGATCGCACCGAATATCGAACGTGTCTGCCTGACCATCGAGGCGACCGGCTTCAATAATATTCGCCGCGGCATACGTGGACCTTCGCAATGGACCGCCGGGCTCGACATCGACGATGTCGGCGGTTCGGTCCCGCGCCTGGTGCAGGCCGCCGACTGCGCGGTGTGGTCGCCCTATTACCGCAACGTGACGGCGGCTCTGGTCGGGGAGGCGCACGGGCTCGGGTTGAGGGTCATCCCCTGGACGGTGAACGAGATCGACGACCTGATGGCGATCTACCGCACCGGGATCGACGGGATCATCTCGGACTATCCCGACCGCGCCCGCAAGGCTTTGCCGGAGAGTGTGGTCCCGCCCGAGCCGGTACAAATCCGGTAAAGCTGCTGCCGATTGATTGCACCTGCGCGGCTTTCTATTGTTGTCTCCACCCAAGGGGAGCAAACAACAATGGCGAAAACGCCCTACGATATCGATCTCGACCGCAATCCGGCCAATTTCCAGCCGCTGACGCCGCTGCAATTCCTGGAGCGCGCGGCCGCCGTTTATCCCGACCGCATCGCCATCGTGCATGGGGACTTGCGGCGCAGCTATCGCGAATTCTACACCCGCGCGCGCAAGCTTGCCTCCGCTTTGCAGCGTCACGGCATCAGGCGCGGCGACACGGTGTCCGTGGTGCTCGCCAACACGCCGGCCATGCTGGAATGTCATTACGGCGTGCCGGTGACCGGCGCGGTTCTCAACACCATCAACACGCGGCTCGATGCGGCGGTGAATGCCTTCACCCTCGATCACGCCGGGACGAAGGTGCTGATCGTCGACCGTGAGTTTTCCGGCGTGATGAAGGAGGCCCTGTCGCGCGCCAGCGTCAGGCCACTGGTGATCGATTACGATGATCCGGAATACAAGGGCGCGGGCGAACGCATCGGCGGCATCGCATACGAGGATTTCATCGCATCCGGTGACGAGGCATTCGAATGGACGATGCCCGACGATGAATGGGACGCGATCTCGCTCAATTACACGTCGGGCACGACGGGTGATCCGAAGGGCGTCGTGTATCACCATCGCGGCGCCTATCTGCTGGCGCTCGGCAATGTCATTACCTGCGGTATGGGCAAGCATCCGGTCTATCTGTGGACGCTGCCGATGTTTCACTGCAACGGCTGGTGCTTTCCGTGGTCGATCTCGGTCGTGGCCGGGACGCATGTCTGCCTGCGCCAGGTGCGCGCGGCGGCGATGTACGATCTCATCGCCACGCACAAGGTCACGCATCTGTGCGGCGCACCGATTGTCATGGCGACGTTGCTGAATGCACCGGCCGCCGAAAAGAAGCCGCTGCCGCATGTGGTGGAGTTCTTCACCGCCGCAGCCCCGCCGCCGGAAGCCGTGCTCGCCGGCATGCGCGAGGCCGGCTTCAACGTCACGCATCTCTACGGCCTGACCGAGACCTATGGTCCCGCCGTGGTCAATGACTGGCATGACGAATGGTCGGCACTTGAAAATGCCGCGCAGGCGACCAGGAAGGCGCGCCAAGGTGTGCGCTATCATATGCTGGAGGCGCTCGATATCCGCGATCCCGAAACGATGCAGCCTGTGCCGCGTGATGGAGAAACCATCGGCGAAGCCATGTTCCGCGGCAACGTGGTGATGAAAGGCTATCTCAAGAACAAGGCCGCAACCGACAAGGCCTTTGC
>JAEVZN010000574.1 GCA_023392205.1 Pseudomonadota bacterium | reverse complement strand
TGCGTGACCGCAATGGCCTGCACGCGCGTGGCAAGTTTGGCGAGCCGCATGCCGATGGCATCGGCGACCGCGCCCCCGACGCCGGTATCGATCTCGTCGAACACAAGCGTGGGCGCCGAACCGCGGTCGGCCAGCACCACTTTCAGCGCCAGCAGAAAGCGCGCAAGCTCGCCGCCGGACGCGACCTTCATCAGCGGGCCGGGCCGCGTACCGGGATTGGTCTGCACCCAGAACTCGACGCGGTCGAAGCCGTGCGGTCCCGCAGCCTTGGGATCGCTATCGATGGATGTCGAGAAGATTGCCCGTTCCAGCTTGAGCGGTTTGATCTCCGCATTGACCGCCTTGTCGAGGCCGCTCGCCGCCTTGATGCGCTTGGTCGAGAGCGCGCTTGCGGCTTTCTGGAAACGCGCATCGGCCGCGGCGGCTTCCTTTTCCAGTGCAGCCAGCCGCTCGGCGCCGGCATCGATCGAGGCCAGGTCCTGAGCGTAACGCGCTGCAAGTTCGGCCAGCCGGTCGACCGGCACACTGTATTTCCGGCCCGCCGCGCGCAGCGCGAACAGGCGCTCTTCGATCCGCTCCAGTTCCACCGGATCGTAATTGGCAGCGTGCAGGGCGGCTTCAAGATGGATGCGCGCCTCCTCGATGGCGGTGAGTGCCTGATCGAGTGCGCGCACGGCCGGGTCGGTCAGGCCCGGCGCCTGCGCGCTGCGCCGCTCGAGACGGCGGATCGCGGCGGCGAAAGCCGGCGTCGGTGAGGCATTGCCCGCCACCGAATCGTAGGCATCGCGCAGATCGCCCGCGATCTTCTCCGCCTGCATCATGACAGTGCGGCGCTCGGCGAGGCCCGTTTCCTCTCCGGGTTCGGGCGCGAGCTTGCGCAATTCCTCGACCGCGTGGCGCAGATAATCCGCCTCGCGCGCGGCGCGCTCAATATCGGCCCGATGGCGCTCGACCGCCTCGGCGGCCTCACGCCGCGCCGCCCATAATCGCGCAACCGCGTCCGCCTCATCCTCAAGGCCCGCATAGGCGTCCAGCAATTGCCGATGGGTCGCTGCATCGACCAGCGCCCGGTCATCGTGCTGGCCGTGAATTTCCACCAGCGTAGAACCAAGCGTGCGAAGCGCCTGCACCGAGACCGGCTGATCGTTGATGAAGGCGCGGGTCTTGCCATCGGCGAACTGGACGCGGCGCAGGATCAGATCCTCGTCGGCGTCTATCCCCTGTTCCCTGAGCAGCGCACGGGCGGGATGGCGGGCCGCGAGATCGAACACGGCGGTCACCTGCCCCTGCGCAATGCCCTGCCGCACCAGCGCCGAATCGCCACGGCCGCCCAGCGCCAGCGAAAACGCATCGAGCAGGATCGACTTGCCCGCGCCGGTTTCGCCGGTGAGCACGGCAAGGCCCTTGCCGAAATCGAGATCGAGCCGGTCGATCAGGACAATATCGCGGATGGAAAGGCGGACGAGCATGGCGCAGTCTTGTTGGCGCAGTCTGGGCCGGACCCGGCGTGATGCCGTGCCTCAGCCTTTAGCCTAACTGGTCGCAGAACGCATCCGGGCCGGAAGGCCCGCCGCTGTGCCGGCGGAGATTAAGCGATTCGGTCGGCCGCGGCTCAGCCGGTTCGCTTCTGGAACAGCTTGGAGATCCAGGAATCCTTGTTCTCCGAAGGCTGCAGGCCGCCCGTCTGCACGAGCTTGTGGGCGTCCTGGTACCACTTGCTGTCCGGGAAATTGTGTCCGAGCACGGCGGCGGCGGTCTGCGCTTCCTGCACGATGCCGAGCGCCATATAGGCCTCGGTGAGACGCATCAACGCCTCTTCGACATGCCGCGTGGTCTGGTATTGCGTGACCACCAGCTTGAAGCGGTTGATCGCGCCGGTGAAATCCTTGCGGTTCAGATAGAAGCGGCCGATCAGCATTTCCTTGCCGGCGAGCTGGTCGCGGGCCACGTCCAGTTTGCGGCGGGCGCTCGTGGCATATTCGGTGTCGGGATAGCGGCGGATGACCTGTTCCAGCTCGCTCATCGCCTTCTCCGTGCGCTGCTGGTCGCGGGTCACGTCGGGGATCACGTCGTAATAGGACGAGCCGATCAGGAATTGTGCATAAGCCGCATCCGGACTGGCGGGATGCATGGCCACGTAGCGTTTCGCGGCCACGATCGAGTCGTCATATTCCTTGGCTTCGTAATAGGCATAGGCCTGCATCAGCAGCGCCTTGCGCGCCCATTCCGAATACGGGTGCTGACGATCGACCTCCTCGAACTTCTTGGCGGCTCCCGCGAAGTCGCTCTTCTCCTGCATGAGGTACAGGCCCTCATTATACAACTTGTCCGCAGGATCGTCGGGGATGACGACATCCTTGGTATTTGCGCAGGCTGCAAGAGCGAAGGCGAATGCCAGGCAGAAAACGATCCGCAACAGGCCCGCGGCCCGTTCCGAGACGATCCTGGCAACTGATCCGAAACCCGATTGCGATGTCATACGCGCGCAACAATCCTTGATCCGGGATGCGCGGGGCCCCGTCATCTTCCCCCTGCCACGCCTCATCCTGGAGAAAAAGGCGCGACACCCCAAAGCCTGAACGGCAGGACCCTATCAGGTCCAAACCGCACATACACTATTGGATGTGTTACGATAATGGGCCGGGATTATGGCGGCCCTGCCGCAATGAGAAAGAGCGCGCAAACCGTGGCCGATGAGCCGCGCTCCCCGCTCAGGAGACGTCCGGACCGTAGGCAGGAGCCACCAGCCCGACATCGGCGTGACCGCGCACACGGCGGGGCTCGCGTCCTTCGACGATTTCAAAGGCCGACGGATCGGACATCAGCGCCACCAGCACCGCATGGTTGAGACGATGACCGCCCCGCACCGAACGATAGGCACCGATGATCGGAGCGCCGGACAGCGCAAGGTCGCCGACCGCATCGAGCGCCTTGTGGCGGACGAACTCGTCGGGATAGCGCAGACCTTCTGCATTCAGGATCCGGTTGTCGCTCAGCACGACGGTGTTCTCGAACGAGGCACCCAGCGCCTTGCCCGCGCTCCACAGCGCCGAGACATCCTTCATGAAGCCGAAGGTGCGTGCGCGCGACAATTCGCGGCGGAAGGTGTCCGGGTCCAGATCGAGCGCGATGGACTGGCGGCCGATCAGCGGAGTGTCAAAATTGATCTCGATATCGAGATGGAAACCGGCATCGTACGGGCTCAGTTCACCGAAAGATTCGCCCTTGGCGACGCGGACCGGCTTGAGAACCTTGATGTAGCGGCGGGTGGCCGAGAGGGAAACCAGGCCGACCTGGTCGATGGCGGCGACGAACGGCGCGGCGCTGCCGTCGAGGATCGGAACTTCCGGGCCGTCAATCTCGATATGGGCGTTGTCGACGCCAAGCCCGCGCAGCGCGGCCAGAATATGCTCGGCGGTCGAGCAGAGAACGCCCGATTCGTCGCCCAGAACGGTGGCAAGGTCGGTGGCTGTGACGGCACGAAAGTCGGCGCGCACTTCGCGCTCGCGGCCCTGGTCGTCGGTGCGGGAAAAGACAATTCCCGTGTCGGCATCGGCCGGATTGATTGTGAGGTTTACGGGCAGTCCGGAGTGAACCCCGACACCGGACACCGTCACCTGTTCACGCAGCGTGGTTTGCCTTGCGGCTTTCATACGCTCGTTTCCGTCATTTTTTCGGCTGAGCGTCGCGCGAACGCGACGAAATCCCCCGAAGACCCCAATTTAGTCCATCGCCGCTGGCAATGGCCTGACTTGCTTTCGCCTCGAACTGGTGGGCAAGCCTCTCGGAATTCCCCAATTCCTGCCCAAATCGTCCGGGGCGAAACCCCTTAACGATCAAACCTTAACCCCTGCACTGAGTCTGCCAAAGTCACGCTTCTTTACCTACTGTTACCTTGATCCGGCCGCATTGACGGCGGCCGCCTGCCTTATTTGCCAAGCACGCGCGGTTGCGGCCTGAAAACACCTTTCGTGACAGCGGTTTGCGAAAGAAAATCCAGCAAATTTGATGGCCTGAAGGTAAAAAGCCCCGGTCGCGAGACCGGGGCTTTGTGTTGCATTTCTGCCGCCTTACCCGATCAATTGGCCTGCCGGCGCAGGAAGGCCGGGATTTCCAGTTGGTCGTCCTCAGGGGTGTTATTCACAGGTGCCTGACGGCCATGCATGTCGAGGCCCTGCGGCCCCCCTTGCTGGCCACGGCGGGCATAGTCCGAGACCGGATCGCGATTTTCCAGCGGGCGCGGCGCGGGGCGGGGCGCCATACGCGGCGCGGGCGGCGCCATGTTCTGCGGCTCCTGTCGGGCCGGGGTCTCCTCCTCCGCCTTGCGGCCGAGCCCCGCCGACGCCAGCCGCTTCAGAAGCGACATACGCTGCTTCTCGGGATGCTCTACGGCCGGCAATTCGCCGCGTTGCGCCATGATTTCGCGCTGCGCCTGCGGCGGCAATTCGTCGATTCTTGGCATCCGCGGCCGCTGACCGCCGGCACGCTCCGGCTGGGGCGGGATGAAGGGCGGGAAGCTGTCCTGCTGCGGAGCAACAGGCTCTGGCGCAGGCGCCGGCTCCTGGAACAGCGACGGCTTCAGCGGCTCCGGCCGGATTGTAACATGGTCGTACGCAAGATTGTCGTCGGAGGCAAGATTGTCGTCGGTCGCATGCTGAT
>JAEVZN010000542.1 GCA_023392205.1 Pseudomonadota bacterium | reverse complement strand
CGCGTGACCGGCGCGGCATACAGCGCCTCAAGCTGTGCGACCGTCAGCACGTCTGCAACCGGTCCGTCCACAAGGCACTTCCCGCCGCGCAGAAGATAGACACGTGTCGCCACCCGCATCGCGTGGTTGGGATCGTGGGTGGTGAACAGCACGCCGAGCCCCGCATCGGCAAGCTTGCGGATCTCGCGCATCACCTTGCCCTGATTGCCGAAATCCAGACTGGCGGTCGGCTCGTCGAGCACCACGAAGGCCGGCTCCTGCGCCAGCGCGCGCGCCAGCAATACGAGCTGCCGCTCGCCGCCGGAAATCTCAGTATAGGGCCGCTGCGCCAAAGCCGCGATGCCGAGCCGTTCCAGCATCATGAGGCTGATCTCGCGGTCGCGCGCGGACGGCGCGGCGAACAGCGAGCCATGCGCGATCCGCCCCATCAGTACCACCGTCTCGACGCTGAATGCGAACGTGCCCTGATGCACCTGCGGCACATAGCCGATCATGCGCGCGCGTTCCGCGATCGGCAGGTCGTGCAGGGGCCGCCCGGACAGATGCACGCTGCCCGCGCGCGGTACAATCAGCCCCAGCATGGTCTTCAGCAATGTCGTCTTGCCGCCGCCATTGGGGCCGAGCAGCGCCAGCACTTCGCCCTGCGCGACGCTGATATCGAGCCCGCTGCCGACCAGCCGGTCCGGATAGCCGATCGACAGGTTTTGCGCCGAGATGGTCACGGGATGCGCCTTCACGACCATGTCCGGCTGACGCTTGCGAGCAGCCAGATAAAAAATGGTGTGCCCACCACCGCGGTGAGAATGCCGAGCGGCACTTCGACCGGCGCCATGGTGCGCGCCAGCGTATCGATGAAGAGGAGAAAGCCGCCGCCGAGAATGGCGCTCACCGGCAACAGCCGCGCAAAATCCGGCCCCACCAGCGAGCGCGCCAGATGCGGCACGACAAGTCCGACCCAGCCGACAATACCGGCGGTCGCAACACTTGCCGAAGTCACCAGTGTCGCGCCCGCAACGATGGCGATGCGGAACCAGCGCGTCGGTACGCCGAGCGCACGCGCCTCTTCCTCCGAGAGCGACATCGCATTCATCCGGTGCCGCAGCAGCAACAAGGCCGTGCTGCCGATCAGCACCGGACCGAGCAGCGGAAGCAGGTCTTGCGTATTGACCGCAGACAAGCTGCCGAGCAGCCAGAAGGTCATGGCCGGCAATTGATTGTAGGGATCGGCGAGATACTTCACGAGACCCACCCCCGCGCCGAGCAGCGAGCCCAGCACCACTCCGGCCAGCACCAGCACCAGCACCGGATCGCGCGCACGGATCGATGTGCCGATCAGATAGACCGCCGTCACCGCCACCAGTCCGCCGGCAAAGGCGAGCCCCTGGATCGCCAGCACGCCGAGCGAAAAGAATATGCCCAGGACCGCGCCGAGGGCTGCGCCCGACGACGCGCCGAGAATATCCGGCGCCCCCAGCGGATTGCGAAACAATCCCTGAAACGCCGCACCTGCAATCGCCAGCGCCGCGCCCACCAGAAAGGCCGCCACCACGCGCGGCCCGCGCACCTGCAAAATCACCGTTTCGGTGGCAGCGGGCACGCCCGATGGCGCGCCGGTGATCTGGCTCCACAGCACCCATGCGATCTCCCCACGCGATACCGGGAAACGTCCGGCGAGAACCGCGACCGCGAATCCCGCAGCCAGCACACCGAGCGCAATCGCAGTTCCGGGAAGGGCGGATCGGATCATGGACACGGCTCGATGGCGGCCTGGCACATCGTGCGCCGGCAACGCAGTGATAAAGCGCTCAATCGCGTCCCGCCAGCACCGCATCCATCTGCGCGTCACTCGGGGTCACATGATAGAAGCGTGTGTAGAAATCGCGAGCGCGGTCGCGCAGGTCTTCAGGGAACCGCTCCGGATAAAGAATTTTCGCCAGCCACCACAATCCGATCAGCCGGTTCACCGAAGGTGGAAAATCCACCCAGCCGAACGGCAGTTTCGGCGCCAGATGCACACGCCCCGCCTGCACCGCTGGCAGGGCGCCCCAGCCCGGCTCCTGTTTCACATTGCCCGCGAAATCGCGGTCGATGGTGATGACCACATCGGGATTCCAGATCAGTACCTGCTCGATCGACACGGCCGCGAGGCCGCCCTTGCGACCGCCCGCGACATTGTTGGCCAGCATCTCGATTGTTTCGACATTGATCGATCCGGCTAGTCCGGTTTCAAGCCCGCGCGGACCGCGCGCATAATAGACGCGCGGCCGTTGCTGCTGCGGAATATCGGCGATGCGGCCGAGAATGGTGTCGAGCGTTTCGCGCGTATAAGCGGCCAGCGCGCGGCCCTGTTCGGGACGCCGCACGAGCTGGCCAAGCGCTTCGTAGGAGGGCGCCGTAGCCAGAAAGCGGCCGTCGAGGAGCGCGTAGGGAATGCCGGTCTGCTCCTGCACCCGGCCAGCCAGCGACTTGAAGGTCTCGCTTGTCGAACCGACATCGAGAATGAGATCGGGCTTCAGGGCCAGCACGGTTTCGAGATTGGCGGTGTTGCCGCGCCCGGTAATGCGGCCGATCTCCGGCCGCGCAGCAATGTCGGACAACAGGAATTCACGCTCGGCGGGACGGTTGGCGCGCGGCCATCCGATCAGTAATTCCGGAGCCAGAGTATAGAGCATGATGGCGGCAGGCGGACCGGCCGGAAAGACGCGCTGGACGTCTTCGGGGATTGCAATCGCACGGCCGGTGGCATCGGTCACGCCCTGTGCGAAGGCCGCCCGCGGGGCGAACAGCATGGCTCCGGCGCCTGCGAGCAGCGCGCGCCGGGTGAGGTCGAAAACATTCGTGCGTCGGGATGTCATCGGCACAGCATCGCCTACCCGCTATCCCTTGCGCAATCAATCGATGCCGATCATCACATCGCTGGCCTTGACCACGGCATAAGCCGTCTGTCCGGCCTTCAATCCGAGTTCATCCACCGAATCGTTGGTAATGGCGGCCGTGATCGTCTGGCCGCCGATATCGATCCGCACATGAGCCGTGGTGGTGCCCTTGCGCACCTCCACGATCTGGCCCTTCAGCTTGTTGCGCGCACTCAGTTTCATGACGTGCTCCAATGTGGCTGGCGCCTAGCGCGCCGGTGCGGAAAACCCATGCTTTTCGAGGATGGCCTTGGTCTTCGGATGACAGGATGAACGCCGCCAATTGATCGGCCGTGGCCGGTGCGCCCTTGATGACGGTGAGCCCGTAATCCGCACCGACCGCGAGGTTCTCCGGCAGCGCGACGATCTGCTGTTCCGCATTCTCGCGTTTGGCGACGATTGCGTTGGTGCAATAGGTCAGGAAGATATCGGCCTGACCGTCGGCCACCACCTTGCCATAGACATTGCGATCCTTGGGCGGCGGCGGCGAGTTCGGGCCGCCCGTAAGTTGCAGCGCCTTTTTGGACAATGTGTCGTTGGCGCCCGCTTTGATCGCGTCGGCCTTGGCAAACACCTCGAACGCATAATCGCCCGAGGGATCGGCCTTCGGCGTGGATGTGCCAAGCTTGACCGAAGGGTCGAGCATTTTGTCGAGCAACGTGGCCGTTGTCACGTCGAGACCCGGCCGCACCAGAGCACAGAGCCGGTTACGGGTGAACATCCGCACCGGCCCGGCCCTGCCGGATTTCTCCAGCGCGGCTGGATGCGTCATGTTGGCGGATGCAAAGACTTCCGCCTAGCCGCGCAGGCTGCCGGCCGCATGCAGCAGGACAGTTTTGTCCTGTGCCTGCGATGTGCCCGTCATGACAAGACCTGCGGTGAGTGTGGCGGCTGCGGCAACAAGACCGATGCGCCCCATCACACACCCGATTCAGTGGCGTTGGGGAAGAACAACTGATTGCCGCCGATCTTGTAATCGGCAATGGCCTTCTGGCCTTCCGGCGAGATGATCCAGTCGATGAAGGCCTGACCTTCCGCCTTCTTCACATGCGGATGCTTTTCAGGGCTGACCAGGATCACGCCATACTGGTTAAACAGCCTTTTGTCGCCTTCGACGATGATGTCGAGCTCGCCGCGATTCTTGAACGACAGCCATGTGCCGCGATCGGCCAGCACATAGCCGTTGGAGGCGGATGCGGTGTTGAGGGCCGCGCCCATGCCCTGGCCGATCTCGCGATACCAGGCGCCTTTATCCTTGGCGATATCGATGCCGGCGGCCTTCCAGAGATTGAGTTCGGCGGAATGCGTGCCGGACTTGTCGCCGCGCGAGATGAAGGGCGCGGACTTGTCCTTGATGGTCTTCAGCGCCGCCGTGATGTCCTTGGCGCCCTTGATGCCGGCCGGATCGCTCTTCGGGCCGATCAGCACGAAGTCGTTATACATGACCGGATGCCGCTTCACGCCGAAGCCGTCGGCCACGAATTTCTCTTCCTGTCCGCGCGCATGCACGAACACCACATCGGCGTCGCCGCGCCGTCCGGTATCGAGCGCCTGTCCGGTACCCTGCGATACGACCTTCACATCGATGCCGGTCTTGGCCTTGAACATCGGCAGCAGGTGGCCGAACAGGCCGGAATCCTGTGTCGATGTGGTCGACGAGACGACGATGGATTTGTCCTGCGCATGCGCCGGCATGGCGCTTGTAAGCATGGTGCCTGCAAGTATGGCCGCCATGGACAAGGCAAAAAGGCTGCGCCGTGTGGTCGGTGTCATCATTGTCTTCTCCCTTGTGGTTATCTGAAGTCACACCAGCAATTCGCCGGACACGAAGGCGCGTGCGGCTTGCGTCTTCGGCGAATTGAAGAAATCCTGCACCTGCGCCTGTTCGACGATGTGGCCGCGATGCATGAGCACGATCTCGCCGCCGAGCCTGCGCGCCTCGCCGAGATCATGGGTGGACATGACAATTTTGATTCCACGCGCAGCTATGTTCGCGATGATGTCTTCGGTCGCCTTGGTGGAGGCGGGATCGAGACTGGCGGTCGGTTCGTCGAGAAAGAGAATGTCGGGATCGCGCGCCAGCGCCCGCGCGATGGCCAGCCGCTGCTGTTCACCGCCGGAAAGGCGGCGCGCCGGGCGCGGGCCGAGATCGGGCAGGCCGACGAGATCGAGCAGCTCCTGCGCGCGCGCCGCCCGCTCGCCGCGCTTCACGCCGGCCGCCGCCAATGCGTAGGTGAGATTGCCTTCCACCGTCCGTCGCAGCATGACCGGGCGCTGAAACACGATGGCGCGGCGGAGCGGCGGCACATCCGTTCGCCCGCCAAAGGTGACCCGGCCCTTGGTCGGCCGGACGAGGCCCATCGCGACCCGCATCAGAGAACTTTTCCCCGCGCCGTTCGGGCCGACCAGAACAAGCGGAGGCCCCTGTTCGAGGATCAGGCTGACGCGGTCGAGGATCGTCACCTCGCGCGCGAGCAACGACACTTCTGCGAGCATGACAGGCAGGTCGGAGGAGGGTGCGCGCATGGGCGTCATCCAGCCACGCGTTCGCCAAAGCGGCGCACGGACCAGGCCAGAACATTCACGAGAAACACCAGAGCAATCAGAATAACCCCCAGACCAATGGCCAGAGGAAGGTCTCCCTTGGAGGTTTCCAGCGCGATCGCCGTTGTCATCACGCGGGTGAAGCCGTCGATATTGCCGCCGACGATAATGACAGCGC
>JAEVZN010000537.1 GCA_023392205.1 Pseudomonadota bacterium | reverse complement strand
TCGTCCTTGATCTCCAGCATTTCCACCGCCCTTGTGGCAGCGTCGATAAATGGCGAGAGGATCAGCGTGGCCCCTGCCGCCTCCAGCCGCTCCGCCTCCGCCATGTCCTCGACCCGGATTGCGATGCGGCCCTTGAAACTCGCATGGCGCAGGCCCTCGATCAAAGCGAGCCGCGGATCGTCATGGGTGACGCCAGGCTGGATCGGATTGATCGCGATCACCACCCACTTGACCCCGGTGAGCGGCAGACTGACGGGAAATTCCGGGTCGTCGGCGTCGCCATAGATGGCTGCCATACCGAGCCTTTGCCAACGGCGCACGGCATTCGGATCGAAATCGATTCCGAGCACGCTGGCGCCGCGCTGGATAAGATTGCGCGACACCGCTTGTCCGTAACGCCCGAGGCCGAACACGATGACGTCGTGCTGTTTGTCGCCATCGTCCGGCGCCGTCTCGATGGCGCGTTCGCGCATCGGGTTGGCCCGTTCGAAGATACCGAGATAGGGCTCACAAATCCTGTAAAGCTGATGCGAATACAGGATCATGTAGGTCGACAGGGTAATCGTCACCAGCCCGACCAGTGTGACGAGACCTAGCGAATCCTGCTGCACATGGCCAAGCGACAATCCCATCGCCATGAAGATCAGCGAGAATTCGCTGATCTGCGCCACCGTCAGACCGGCCAGGAACCCTGTGCGCTTGCGGTAGCCCATATAGCCCATGATCGCGAGCACGATCAGCGGATTGCCGATCAGCACAAACGCGGAGAGCAGCAGCGCCGCCGGAACTTGCGTTCCCAGATGGCCGAGTTCGAGCCGCGATCCGAGACCGATGAAGAAGAACAGCAGCAGGAAATCGCGCAGGCTGGAGAGCCGGGACGCCACAGCTTCGCGCACGCTTGTGGAGGCGAGCGATACGCCGGCCAGAAGGCCACCAAGCTCCTTGCCGAATCCCAGCCAGTCGCCGGCCGCCGCGAACATGACCGCCCAGGCGAGCGAGAAGCTGACCAGCAATTCCGGCGTCCGCGCCACCAGCCGCAGCAGCGGTTCGGCGGCATAGCGGATGAATACGGCGACAAAGGCCAGAAGTACCAGCGCGCTCAACAGCACACCGGCGACGCCAAAACCGGACGGGCTCTTGCTGCTGCCGACCCCATAGGCCGACAGCGCCACCATCGCCACCACCACGGCGATGTCCTGAACGATCAGGAATCCCAGTGCGATGCGGCCATGCAGCGAGTCGAGCTCGCGCTTGTCCGACAGAAGCTTGACGATGATGATGGTAGAGGAAAACGTCAGCGCCACGGCGATGTAGAGGCTCGTCACTGAGCCGAAGCCGAGCGCCAGGCAGATCAGAAAGCCGATCACCGCGGTGAACAGCACCTGGCCGAGGCCGGTGGCCAGCGCAACGCCGCCAAGCGTGCGAATGATCTTCAGGTCCAGCTTGAGGCCGACCAGAAACAGCAACACGCTGATGCCGATCTCGGCCAGCAGGTCGATATGCTCGGTCGAGCGGACGATGTCGAAGACGCCGGCCCCGATCAGCAGGCCGGTGGCGATGAAGGCAACGATCAGGGGCTGGCGCAGCAGGAGACCGATCACGCCCATGCCGGCGGCCAGCGCCAGCAGCAATGCCAGTTCGTGAAAGACCTCTGCTCCGCCGCCGCCCATGGCATTCGGCCTTCCGCGCGGCTAATCCCGCGATGTCACCGGCGCAAACGCGTGCCCGCGTTGGCCATGTGTCACGCGCCGAGCGCCGCCTCAATAGCCTTCAATGCCGCATCTGCCTTGGAGCCATCCGGGCCGCCGGCTTGCGCCATATCGGGCCGGCCGCCGCCGCCCTTGCCGCCCAATGCCTCGGCACCGGCGCGCACCAGATCGACTGCATTGAAGCGTTTGGTCAGATCGGCGGTGACGCCGACCACGATGCCGGCCTTGCCGTCATCGGTGCGGCCGACAATGGCGACGATCCCTGAGCCCAGTTGCTTCTTGCCCTCGTCGGCCAGGCTGCGCAGGTCCTTCAGGTCGATGCCTTCCACGGCGCGCGCCAGCAGCTTGATGTCGCCGATGGCCCGCATGCCTTCGCCGGAATCCGCCTTCGCGGCGCCGCCGCCCATCGCGAGCTTCTTGCGCGCGTCGGCAAGGTCGCGCTCGAGCTTCTTGCGCTCATCGAGAAGTTGCGACACGCGCGCCGGCATATCGGAGACGGAGACCCGCAACAGGTCGCCGGCCACGGCCTGCGCGGTCTTCATCGTTGTATTGGCGGCCTTGCGGGCGGCGCTTCCGGTCAGCGCCTCGAGACGGCGCACGCCGGCGGCGACCCCGGAATCGGCCACCACGGAAATCAGACCGATATCGCCGGTGCGCTTCACATGCGTCCCACCACACAATTCGACCGACCAGCCGAGAGCATTGCTGCCCTGTGGCGTGTCGCCCATGGCGACGACCCGCACCTCGTCGCCGTATTTTTCACCAAACAACGCGCGGGCGCCGGAAGACCTGGCCTCATCGAGAGCCATCAGGCGCGTGGTCACTTCGGAATTCTGCACCACGAAGTCGTTGGCCATGTCCTCGACCTTCTCGATCTCCTCGGCCGTCATCGGCTTGGGATGCGAGAAGTCGAAGCGCAGCCGCTCGGGCGCGACCAGCGATCCCTTCTGCGCGACATGGTCGCCAAGGATCTGCCGCAGCGCCTCATGCAGGAGATGGGTCGCGGAATGGTTGGCGCGGATGGCGGAACGGCGGCCATGCTCGACCTCGAGCTGCAGGGCGAGACCGGGCTTCAGGCTGCCCTGTTCCACGACGCCCATATGTACGAACAGGTCGCCGGCTTTCTTCTGTGTGTCAGTGACGCGGAAGCGCACGCCATCCGCTGTCATGATTCCGGTATCGCCGACCTGTCCGCCGGATTCTCCATAGAATGGCGTCTGGTTGAGAATGACAGCGCCGGTCTCGCCGGATCGAAGTTCGGGCACCTCCTGTCCGTCGCGGACGAGCGAGGAGACCACGCCTTCCGCGCCTTCGGTTTCGTAACCCAGAAACTCCGTGGCACCGGCCTTTTCGCGGATCGAAAACCAGACGGTTTCGGCAGCGGCTTCGCCCGACCCCGACCAGGCGGCGCGCGCCTTCTCGCGCTGCTGCTCCATCGCGGCATTGAAGCCGTCGAGATCGACGGAGATACCGCGCGCACGCAACGCGTCCTGGGTCAGATCGAGTGGGAAACCATACGTGTCGTAGAGCGTGAAAGCGGTCTCGCCTTTCAGCGCGTCGCCGGATTTCAGTGCAGACGTTTCATCTTCGAGAATCGACAGCCCGCGCTCCAGCGTCTTGCGGAAGCGCGTCTCTTCGAGTTTCAGCGTTTCCGCAATCAACGCTTCCGCGCGGCGCAATTCCGGATAGGCCTGTCCCATTTCGCGGACCAGCACCGGCACAAGCTTCCACATCAGCGGCTCGCGCGCGCCGAGCAATTCGGCATGGCGCATGGCGCGGCGCATGATCCGCCGCAGCACATAGCCGCGCCCCTCATTGGAGGGAAGCACGCCGTCGGCGATGAGGAATGCGGATGCGCGCAGGTGATCGGCGATGACGCGGTGCGAGGCCTTTTGCGGTCCATCCGCGGACACTTTGGTCAGTTCGGCAATGGCCTGGATGATCGCGCGGAACAGGTCGATATTGTAATTGTCGTGCGTGCCCTGAAGCACGGCGGCGATCCGCTCCAGCCCCATGCCGGTATCGATCGAGGGCCTCGGCAATGCGACGCGCGCGCCATCCGGCATCTGCTCGTATTGCATGAAGACGAGATTCCAGATCTCGATGAAGCGGTCGCCATCGGCGTCGGCCGAGCCCGGAGGACCGCCGGGAATATGATCGCCGTGGTCGTAGAAGATTTCCGAGCACGGACCGCAAGGTCCGGTATCGCCCATCGCCCAGAAATTGTCGGAACCCGCGATCCGGATGATCCGGCTTTCGGGAAGACCGGCGATCTTCTTCCACAGATCGAAAGCGGCATCGTCGTCGATATAGACGGTGGCCGTGAGCTTGTCCTTCGGAAGCCCGAATTCCCTGGTGACCAGATTCCAGGCAAATTCGATCGCCTGATCCTTGAAATAATCCCCAAAGGAGAAATTGCCGAGCATCTCGAAGAAGGTGTGGTGCCGGGCCGTATAGCCGACATTGTCGAGATCGTTATGCTTGCCGCCCGCACGCACGCATTTCTGGGCGGTTACCGCACGGTTATAGGGGCGCTTTTCGAGCCCGGTGAAGACATTCTTGAACTGCACCATGCCGGCATTGGTGAACATCAGCGTGGGGTCGTTGCGCGGCACAAGCGGCGACGACGCGACGGGTTCGTGCCCGTTGCGCTTGAAAAACTCGAAAAAGCCCGACCGGATTTCGTTGACGCCGCTCATGAATGTCTTGCTGCCGCGACCGGGTGTAACGCCCGCGGCCCCTCATTGCCGGACCTGCAAGGCCCGGACCGGATTGATGTTGCCGCGGGATATGTAGCGGCGGGGTCCGGGCAAGTCCAGAAAGCGAGGGATTTTCAGGAGTGTGCGTGGCGTTACGTCAGGATCAGCCCGTAAGGCCGGGCGGATGCCGGGCCTTGGGCAGATCGAGCGGACCCGGCCCCGGGCGGCGCCCCCGCATGCCGCGCGCCGAAATCGAGGGCGAGATGGGCGAGGTGCAGCCGGGCCTGCAGGCCCGCCTGATGAGCCAGGCGCTGCGCAAGCTCA
>JAEVZN010000442.1 GCA_023392205.1 Pseudomonadota bacterium | reverse complement strand
TATCCGACCATGCTGCATGCCTCACGGAACAATCCCCCATGGCAAGCGCCGCGGGTTCTGAGCTCCAAAGGATCTGCGCGCGACAAGGCCGATTACCGACTATTGCGCAAGCGGCTGAATCTTCTGCCGGGCGAGCTCCCCGACAGCGTCTGGCGCGAAGTACCAAACTCGACCTTGCGCAACCATTATTTCGAACCCGCGCTTTATGTCGACCCTGAGACCGGGCAATACTGGGTCGAGTATGGCTACGAGGCCGGCCACAGCCAATGGACTGAAATTGCTCCGGTCCGGCCGCCGGGCTGACCGTCCGCCTACATGTCGATATCGAGGGCCACGTCGAGATTGGGCGCCGAATGCGTGATGGCGCCGGACGAGATATAATCGACCCCGGTTGACGCGATCTCCGCTGCATTGTCATGCGTGATGCCGCCCGAGGCCTCGATCACCATCCTGCCGCCGACAAGCGCCACCGCCTCTTTCAGCATCGGCACCGTGAAATTGTCGACCAGCAGCACGTCGGCAAGCCCGGTCGCCATCACCTCGCGCAGCTGATCGAGATTATCCACCTCGATCTCGATCTTCACCAGATGACCGACCACGGACTTGGCGCGCTCCAGCACCGGACGGATGCCGCCCGCCACCGCGATATGGTTGTCCTTGATCAGGACCGCGTCGTCGAGCCCGAAGCGATGATTGAAGCCGCCGCCGCAGCGCACGGCATATTTCTGCAACGCGCGCAGGCCGGGCGTGGTCTTGCGGGTGCAGATCACCCGCGTCCGCGTGCCCGCGACCTTTTCCACGAGCGTGGCGGTGGCGGTCGCGACACCCGACAGATGGCCGATGAAATTCAGCGCCGTGCGCTCGGCTGCCAATATGGCGCGCGCATTGCCGGTCACTGTCATCAGGCTGGTGCGGGTCGATACCGCATCGCCGTCGCGCGCATGCGCCTCGATCTGCGCATCGGGCGCGAGCCTGCGGATCACCGATGCCACCAGCGGCAGTCCGGCGATATGGCCGGGCGCACGCGCGATCACCATTGCGCGCGCCTGCGCATCCTCCGGCACCGTCGCGACCGAAGTGACATCGCCGGCGCGGCCGAGATCTTCGGCAAGCGCCCGCGTCACGGCATCGTCAATCTCCAGCGGGGAGATGAAGGCGTCGGGGCAGCAAAGGGACGCAGCGCCTTTGTCGACCTGCGAAGCAGGGACGGGCGCGTGGCCAAACTTGTGAACGTTGCTCATGTCGGTCCCTTCCACTATGGCCCCGCTATTGCGAGGCGAGCGGCTCCGTCTTTCAGTTGTTCAGGTTGATCATGCGCTCGACCGAGCGGCGCGCCTTCTCGGCAATCGCCGGATCGATCACGACCTCTTCCTTCATGTGGACGAGGCTTTCGAGAATCTTCGGCAATGTGATCCGCTTCATGTGCGGGCACAGATTGCACGGCCGTACGAATTCCACGTCCGGCAATTCCGCCTGCACATTGTCGGCCATCGAGCATTCGGTGACCATGACCACACGCTTGGGGCGCTTGTTGCGCACCCAATCGATCATGTGCGCGGTCGAGCCGGTGAAATCGGCTTCCGCGATCACGTCCGGTGGGCATTCCGGATGCGCGATGATCTGCAGGTTCGGATCGGTGTCGCGATACATGCGCAATTCGTCGCCGGTGAAGCGCTCATGCACTTCGCAGGCGCCTTTCCATGCGATGATCTTCACGCTGGTCTGCGAGGCGACGTATTTTGCCAGATATTGATCGGGCAAAAAGATTACCCGGTCGGTCCCGAGGCTCTCCACCACCTGAAGCGCATTGGAGGATGTGCAGCAGATATCGCTCTCCGCCTTCACATCGGCCGAGGTATTCACATAGACGACCACCGGGACGCCCGGATAACGCTGCCGCAGCAGCCGCACATCCTCGCCGGTAATGGCGGAGGCAAGCGAACAGCCCGCGCGCATGTCCGGGATCAGCAAGGTCTTTTCGGGATTGAGGATCTTGGAAGTCTCGGCCATGAAATGCACGCCGCCCTGCACGATGACGTCGGCCTTCACCTTGGTGGCTTCGCGCGCAAGCTGCAGCGAGTCACCGACGAAATCGGCGACGCAATTGTAGATCTCCGGCGTCTGGTAATTATGCGCCAGGATCACCGCATTGCGCTCGCGCTTGAGGTCGTTGATCGCCTTCACATAGGGCGCGAAGACCGGCCACTCGATGGCGGGCACCACGGTCTTGATGCGCTCGTAGAGATGCGCCGTCTCGCGCGCGACTGCATCGTTCCATTCCAGGCGCGGCATCGGCAGCACGCCGTATTTACGGGCGGCCGCGTGCGATGCCGCCGGGATGTCCATCAGCGGCGGACGCGTGGTCTGCGGACCTTCCAGTTCCAGAAGCGGCATGTGGGCCTCCCCGAAATTATATACTCAACCTGAGCATATCTGGGTACAAAATAAGCCGGCGCAAGTCCGCCGGTCGATGAAGTCAGCGCATCGGGTGTTTCAGGCACCGTGGCACGGTCTGTTATTCTCAAACCGAGCAAAACAAATGTATCACCTTCCGGGCGGCGGCGCCAGTCCCCGCCCGGCACAAATTCGAGAGCAAGATCTGCCGCGCCCTGGGCGTGGGCGCGGCTGTCGCCGTACCGGTCCGCGCCGGCGCGAGGTGGTGGCGCCA
>JAEVZN010000263.1 GCA_023392205.1 Pseudomonadota bacterium | reverse complement strand
GCAGGGTCGGGCGGATGGGCCTGGGACTGGGATCATATCCAGTATCTGATCCTGCCCGCGGTCACGATGTCGGTGATCCCTATGGGCATTGTCAGCCGCACGGTGCGGGCGCTGGTCGGCGATCTGCTTTCGCAGGAATTCGTGCTGGCGTTGCGCTCGAAGGGTCTGGATGAAGTTCGCGTGTTTCGTCATGTCCTCAAGAACGCGGCGCCGACCGCGATTGCGGTGATGGGCCTGCAACTTGGATATCTGCTCGGCGGTTCGATCCTGATCGAGACCGTCTTCTCCTGGCCGGGCACGGGCTTTCTGCTCAATTCGGCGATTTTCCAGCGCGATCTGCCCTTGCTGCAAGGCACGATACTGGTGCTGGCGCTGTTCTTTGTGGTTCTCAATCTCCTTGTCGATGTGCTGCAGGCGGCGATCGACCCACGCATCAAGCGGGCATGAAGCCATGAACGTGAAAGCATGAGCGTGAAACCATGAGCGTCATGGCGCAGGATGTGGTCGAGCCCATCCCCCCGAGACGCGCACGCGGGTATTGGAGCGGCGTGTTGCGTCGTCTTCTGCGCGATCCGGTCAGCATCGGCTGCGCATTGCTCATCCTGGCGATTGCGCTGGCTGCAATCTTCGCCCCATGGCTCGGGCTTGCCGATCCCTATCAGGGCAGCATGATCCGCAGGCTTCGCCCGATCGGTACGCCGGGCTATCCGCTTGGAACCGATGAGCTCGGCCGTGATATGCTTTCGCGCCTCATCTATGGCGGCCGCCTGACATTGTTCATCGGACTGTTTCCGGTGTTCCTGGCGTTTCTGATCGGGACCACGCTGGGCGTGACCGCAGGTTACGTTGGCGGCGTAACCAATCAGCTCATCATGCGCACCATCGACATCTTCTACGCCTTCCCGTCGGTATTGCTGGCGATCGCGATTTCCGGCGCGCTCGGCGCCGGTATTTTCAACAGCGTGCTTTCGCTTACGATCGTGTTCATTCCGCCGATTGTCCGCGTCGCCGAAAGCGTGACAACGAGCGTACGCAATCTCGATTTCGTCGATGCGGCACGTGCGTCCGGCGCGGGGTCGCTGACCATCATGCGGGTGCATGTGCTTGGTAATGTGCTTGGCCCGATCTTCGTCTATGCGACCAGCCTGATCAGCGTGTGCATGATCCTCGCGGCCGGGCTCTCATTCCTCGGGCTTGGCACCAGGCCGCCGGAGCCGGAATGGGGGCTGATGCTGAACACCCTGCGCACCGCGATCTACGTCAATCCCTGGGTGGCGGCGCTGCCGGGCGTGATGATCTTTGCCGTATCGATCTGCTTCAACCTTCTGAGCGACGGCCTGCGGAGTGCGATGGATGTCAGAAGCTGAAACGCTCGCACCCGCGGCCGATGTCGGCGGGCCGGCCCAGCCGCTTCTTCAGGTGCAGAACCTGGTCAAGCACTTCAACGTCGGCGGCGGGCCGTTCGGCAGCAAAAGCGTCGTGCGCGCGGTCGACGACGTGTCGATCTCCGTCGACAAGGGCGAGGTGGTGGGACTGGTCGGCGAGTCCGGTTGCGGCAAGTCGACCACGGCGCGCCTGATCGTCGGCCTGATGCCCTATGACCGGGGCAATATTCTGTTCGACGGGGAGGCCGTCGGCTCCGCGCTGTCGATGCGCGATCTGCGCCGCCGCGTGCAGATGGTGTTCCAGGACAGTTACGCCTCTCTCAACCCGCGCCTGACGGTCGAGGACACCGTGGCGTTTGGACCGCGCGTGCACG
This sequence comes from Pseudomonadota bacterium, assembly GCA_023392205.1. Taxonomy (GTDB): domain Bacteria; phylum Pseudomonadota; class Alphaproteobacteria; order Rhizobiales; family Xanthobacteraceae; genus Pseudorhodoplanes. The sequence goes on along the minus strand of JAEVZN010000263.1, from coordinate 3,746 downwards.
GGCTTGCTGCGGAAGCAGCACGCGAGCGTGCGCACGAATTGCTGCGCAAGGTCGGGCTCGATCCCGCCGTCTTTGCCGGCCGTTATCCGCACGAATTGTCGGGCGGACAGAAGCAGCGCGTCAACATCGCGCGCGCGCTGGCGCTGTCGCCGCGACTGGTGATTCTCGACGAGGCAGTCTCCGCGCTCGACAAGTCGGTGGAGGCGCAGGTCATCAATCTGCTGATCGATCTGAAGAATGAATTCGGCCTGACCTACATTTTCATCTCGCACGATCTCAACGTCATCCGCTTCATCAGCGACCGGATCGTTGTCATGTATCTCGGCGAGGTCGTGGAAAGCGGGCCGGTCGAGGCCATGTGGAATAAGCCTTGCCATCCCTATACCGAGGCGCTGTTTGCGGCGATGCCCTCGCTCGATCCGGACAATCGCACGCAGAATCCGCCCATTGCCGGCGATCCCCCCAACCCGATCAACCCGCCATCCGGCTGCCGCTTCCATACGCGCTGCGCCTTCGCCGAGGAGGTCTGCAGCGCGAAAGCGCCGCCGCTGTCGCCGGCGGGTGCGGACCGCCACGTTGCGGCGTGCCATATGGTCGATCCGAATTCCGGGCATTCGCTTGCGGGCAGCCGGGGACAAACCATGGCTGAGGTCACGCCGGAGCGCGTTGCGATGATGGCGAAGGCAGCGCGCATCCCTTTGCCCGAAGACTCGCCGGCGCGGATCGCCAAGGCGGTGACGCCGGTGGTCGCGCGCATGGCACAGGACGATATCGCGATCGCATTTGAGATCGAACCTGCGACCTACATGATGATCGCGCGGCGCGGGGCCAAAAACGGGTCGAAGCCGTGAGCGACCCGGCGCTGCTCTCGCTTGCTGATGCGGCCGAGGCAATTCGAACGCGCCAATTGTCGTCGGTTGAGGCGACGCAGGCGTTGCTTAAGCGGATCGAACAATGGCAGCCACTGCTGAACGCCTTCGTACGCATCAATGCCAATGACGCCTTAAAGGCAGCGAAAGATGCCGATGCTGTGCTGGCGACATCCGGGCCGAAAGGTCCGTTGCATGGCGTGCCGCTTGCGCACAAGGACATGTATTATATCGCGGGCGAGCCGGCCGGTTGCGGATCGAAGATCCGCGACGGCTGGATTGCGCCCGCCACGTCGACGGCGATCGCGCGACTGGAAGACGCTGGCGCGATCCGCATCGGCGCGCTGCACATGGCGGAATTCGCCTACGGCCCCACAGGCCACAACGCCTATCTCGGGCCAGCGCGCAATCCATGGGATCCGTTCCATATCACCGGTGGGTCCTCGTCAGGGTCGGGCGCTTCAGTCGCCGCGCGGTTGACCTATGCGGCGCTGGGGTCCGACACCGGCGGGTCGGTCAGGATGCCTGCGCATTGCTGCGGCGTGACCGGCCTCAAAACCACGACCGGACGTGTCAGCCGGGCCAACGCCATGCCGCTGTCCTTCACGCTCGATACTGTCGGTCCGCTGGCGCGCAGCGCCGAGGATTGCGCATTGATCGCCGAATCCATTGCCGGTCCCGACCCGCTCGATCCGGTGACGGATGGTTCGCCGCTTTGGGACAGGGCCGCCGCGCAACGCGACGTGAATGGTCTGACGGTCGGCATACCGACAAGCTTCTATGTTGATGGCATTGAGCCGGATGTGGCCGCGGCGCTCGACAGCACGATAAGGCAATTCGAAAAGCTCGGCGTGCGGATCGTCAAGGTCGAACTGCCGGACCAGACAGCGGTTGCGGCAGCAGCGCTCGTAGTGCTCGCGGTGGAGGCTGCCGCGCTGCATGCGCCGTGGCTGCGGATGCGGCCGGAAGATTATACGCCGCAGGTGCGCAACCGGCTGGAGAATGGATTGGCCTATAGCGCCATCGAATATCTCGAAGCGCTGCGTTGGCGTGGACCTGCACTGCAGGCGCATCTCGACGCCATCGGCAATGTCGATGTGATCGTGGCGCCTGCGTCGCGTTCGGCGGCGCCGCGGATCGACGAGACGGATGTGGGCGGCGGTCCGAATGCCGAGGAACTGGTGGTCGCCGTCATGCGCTTCATGCGGCCGGTGAATTATCTCGGCCTGCCGGTGCTGGTGGTCCCGGCAGGACAGAGCGCGGCAGGTTTGCCGATCGGAATGCAGCTCATCGGACGCCCATTCGGGGACGAGACCTGCATCGCGCTGGGCCGCGCATTCCAGCAGATCACCGATTATCATCTTCGTGCACCGGAATTGCCGCAATGACCGCTACCGCAGATCCGATTGTCGACATTTCCGGACTGCATGTCCGCTTCAAGGGCGAGCGCAATGTGCACGCGCTAAACGGCGTGGATATCAAGCTTGCGCAGGGCGAGGTTCTGGGGCTGCTCGGCGAATCCGGCTCGGGCAAGAGCGTCACGCTTAAGGCGCTGCTGCGCATGTTGCCGCCGAAGCGGATCGATATGCGTGGCAGCATCAAGGTCGAAGGCCGCGACGTCATGGCGCTCGATCCCGTCGAACTGGAAAGCCTGCGCGGTGGCATCGTGTCGATGATTTTCCAGGAGCCGATGCTGGCGCTCGATGAGGTCTACACCATCGGCGAACAGATCGCGGAGGCGGTGGTCAAGCACGACAAGGTCTCGTTCACCGATGGCCGCGCGCGCGCGCTCGAAATGCTCGAGCGGGTGCGCATTCCTTCTGCCAAACGGCGGCTCGACAATTACCCGCACGAGATGTCGGGCGGAATGCGCCAGCGCGCGATGATCGCGCTGGCACTATCATGCCGTCCCAAAGTCCTGCTCGCCGACGAGCCGACCACGGCGCTCGACGCCACCGTGCAGATCCAGGTGCTGTTGCTGCTGCGCGAATTGCAGCGCGAACTCGGCATGGCGGTGATTTTCGTTACCCACGATATCGGCGTCGCAGTCGAGATCAGCGACCGGATTTCCGTCATGTATGCCGGCCGCATCGTCGAGAGCGGGTCGCTGCGGCAAGTGGTGAAGGAGCCGGTTCATCCCTATACGCGAGGGCTGTTGTCATCGACCATGCATGGCGCGCAGCGCGGTCAACGGCTTGAGGCCATTCCGGGCTCCCCACCGCGTCTGGATAATGTTCCGGCCGGATGCGCGTTTCAGCCGCGCTGTTCGTTCGCCCTGCCGGAATGCGCACGCGGCGAGATATTGCTGGAGCCCGTCGAGACGGGCCATTCTGCACGCTGCATCAACACCAGAGCGGTTGCGTGAGCCGGAGCGACGGATGCGGGCGCTGCCTCCCTCATAATGGATATCACACCCGCTGAGCCCCACTACTCCGCGGCGTCCGGCAGCGCCGACGGGGGCGACATCCGCGCCAGCACGGAGTCGATGTTGGCCTGCCACTCGCTCCAGGGCGCCTCGCGATAATTGTGGTTGCGCACGACGAAGGACGCACCGGGAAAGAATTTTTCGTATTGCAGGTGCCGCCCGGCAAGTTCGGAGCCGACCATGTCCCAGGCCAACCGGAACAGCTTCATGCGCTCCAGCGCTCCCATATGCGGTGTCTGCCAATAGGTGCGGAATTGATCGCCGAGCACCGGATCTTCCAGCACGGAGCCGTCTGCCGGCATCTGCAGCATCCCGCCGCCGCAGAGTTCGCGCAGTGTGTCGATGTCCGCGGAGTAATTCTCCACACCCCAGTTCAGTCCCGCATACATCATACGGGGGTTGAAGGTGAGATAGCCCGGGACCGGCCATTCCTCCGCGGCCTCGATCTGACC
>JAEVZN010000247.1 GCA_023392205.1 Pseudomonadota bacterium | reverse complement strand
CGAATAGATGAATCTCGATGGCGATGTGGGCGCGCGGCACCTGATCGCGAAATATGCCGAAGCCGTCGCCGATGTGCCGATGACCGGGCAGGGGACGCTGCTCGATGTCGACACGCCTGCGGCTTTGCAAGCCATTCGCGCGGAATTCGAACGGCATTAGGTGCAGTGTTCGATCAGCGGCGCGTGAACAGGCCGATCCGTCCGTAGAAACCGTCGCGGCTGTCGCTGTCGCTCGCATAACCTGCGCCCAGCGACCATTCGATCGCATGTGTGCGAAGTCCCGTGACATGCAGGCCCGCGCGCCATTGCCGGTAGGAATTGCCGCTGGCAAAGCCGCCGAATTCCGGTCCCGTATAGAGGGCATCGAACAGTCGCCAGCCATAGGCGATGCGGGCGGCATAGCTCGTGCCGACCGAGGAGACCGACGCATCGCCGGCCCACATGGTCGCGGCATCCGGCTCGAACCAGAATTCGACCGCGCCGCGGACGCCGTAATGCGTGCCGCGAAGATTGTTGCCCGGATCGTATGGCGTCAGAAGATGATGCTGCGCATCGAGGCCGGCAAAGACGGTGAGGATGAAACGGTCGCGCACGAAGCGCCAGCCGGGCAAGGCTAAGCCCACGATAGTGTGGCCGGTCACATCGAAGTTTCCGAGCGCGCCGGATTCATAACGATAGCTGCCGCCGCCGATCAGCAATTTGAAGGTGAAGCCTTCGCGGTCGATGCCGCCCGGCGACCATAGCAGGCCGCCATGCGAGAAGGAGCCATGCCGCCATAAATCGGTGCCGGAGAAAAGCAGCAGCGTATCGTCGTCGCGCCGCATCGCATCGGCACTGGCAACGCGGTCACACAGGCAGACACATGATGCGGTGGCCACAAGCGCCGCCGCCAGCACCCGAACGCAACGCATGATCCGAACCCACAATCGGACACCCGGCACGCAACGCGAAAACTCGACATACAGGTCCCAGCCGGAACATGGTACCGTGTGCAATCACAGGTTGACAAGGGTTGAGTAATGGTGCGCCGGCTGACGTGCCGGGCGCGGCCCGCTATATGCTTCGGGTCGGCGCCGCATCCTGCGCGCCGGACGTCTGGACGGATGTTTCGATGTTGGCGCGCTGCCTTTTTCTTGTCCTGCTTCTGATCCCTGCGCCGGCATTTGCCGATGTGAAGGAAAAGATCGAAGCTCTTGCCCCGAAGGCGCTGGTGCTTGTGCTGGATTCCAAGGGTAACGCACTCATTGCGCAGAATGCCGGCCAGCCTTTCGTGCCCGCATCGGTCGCCAAGATCGTCACCGCCTGGCTGGCGCTGGAAGTGCTTGGGAGCGATTACCGCTTCCAGACGCGCTTTTATCTCGATGACAAACGGGTGCTCTATGTGCGCGGCGGCGGCGATCCGTTCCTGATCTCCGAAGAGTTGTCGGAGCTTGCGACCAGTCTGGTCGCAATCATCGGCAAGGCGCCGGTCACGGGCATCGTGGTGGATGCGAGCTATTTTCCGTCGGATCTGCGCATCCCCGGCATCGAGAATACCGGCGAAGCCTATAATGCGCTGAACACGGCGCTGGCGGTGAATTTCAACACCATCAATGCCGTGCGCAAGGGCAAGACGGTGCGCTCGGCCGAGAAACAGACGCCGATCACTCCGCTCGCGATCAGTCAGTTTCGCGCGCGCGGTCCGAACGGACGCGGCCGCATCAGCCTCAGTCAGGACCCGAAAGTGAGCCTGCAATATGCAGGCGAACTGATCGCAGCCTTCATTGACCGGGCCGGCGGCAGTGTGAAGGGCGATGTCTCGATCGGCAGCGTGCCCGCGGGACTGAAGCCGGTCTATGTTCACCTTCAGTCGCGTCCGATGTCGGGCATTCTGGTCGAATTGCTCAAGGCGTCGAACAATTACATCGCCAATCAGGTCTTTCTGGAAATCGGCGCGCATCGGCTGGGCGGACCGGTCAGCCTCGCCAAGTCACGCAAGGTTGCAAGCGAGATGCTCGCAGCGCACGGACTCGCCGCCGACATCGATCTGGAAGAGGGAGCGGGCATCAGCCGCGGCAACCGCTTCACGGCGCGCGGTCTGGCCGGCGTGCTGACGCTGTTCGCGCCGCATGCCAATCTGCTGCGCAGCCCGGACGGCAGTTTGACCAAGACCGGATCGCTGGCCGGCGTGCGCACATTGGCGGGTTATGCCGACACCAAGAATAACGGGCGGGTGCGTCTGGTGATCTCGGATGCCAGCAACGATGGCGCGATGCGCTTCCGCTTGCTCCGCGCCATCGAGGCGGGCTTGTAACGCCTTATCGCTGCATCATCCGCCGCGGCGCTTCCCCGAAATTGCGCCGGACCATGGCGGTGAACGCGCTGGCGCTCGTATAGCCGACCTCCTGCGCGACAATGCCGACCGGTTCGCCGGACGAGAGCCGCGCCAGCCCGTCGATGGCGCGCAGCCGCGCGCGCCATTCGTTGAAACTGAAGCCGGTTTCCAGCCGGAAGATCCGTGCGAGGGTGCGGCGGCTGGCGCCCGCGCGCTCCGCCCATGCGTCGATGCCGCCCGGCGCGTCCGGCCGCTCCAGCAGGGCGCGTGCGACACGCAGGGCGCGGGCATCGCGCGGTATCGGCAGCTGCAGGCTGCGTTCCCGCATGCGCGACAATTCTGCGAGGATCAGTTTCGCGATCAGCCCGCCGCGGCCGCTCTCGTCGTAAGCGAGCGGCTCCTCCAAAGCAGCGAGGATCAGTTCGCGCATCAGCCCGCCGATCTCCACAAGGATCGGCTGATCCGGCAGGCCCGCGCAGGCGGCCGGATCGATATAGATCGTGCGCATTGCCAGTTCGCCACGCATCGCCATGCCATGCGGATAGGCGGGCGGCATCCACAAGGCCAGTGCCGGCGGCACGATCCAGGCGGTCTGCGCGGTTTCCACCTTCATGGTGCCGGTCAGGGCATGGATGAGCTGGCCGCGCTTGTGCAGATGCAGGGGAATCCGGTCGCCGTCCGGGAAGGTCTTGGCATAGGCCGCCACCGGGCGTGGGGCGTCGTCGCGATTGTTGCGGTATTCAGGGGTCGCGGACATCGGCTTCAGTCCCGGATTGGCCCAATCGCGATGATATTCGGCCGAACATCGTCATTGGGCAAGGCTAATCTGCGACCCGTACCGCACCGGATTCGCTGCCAATGACCGACGCTGCCGCACCCCTGCCGCGCCAGACCCGCATTTCCATCGGGTTTCTCAACTTCGCGCATGCGGCCGCCCATTATGTGCTGCTGATCTATCCGACCGTGGTGATCGGGCTTGAGGCGGTCTATGCGCGCACCTATGGCGAGCTGATCGCGCTGTCGACAGCGTCCTTCATCGCCTTCGGCGTGTTCTCGCTGCCGGCCGGCTGGCTCGCCGATCACTGGAGCCGCCGCAACATGATGGCGGTGTTCTGGTTCGGATGCGGGCTGTCGCTGTTCGCCGCAGGGCTCGCGCCGGGACTGATCACGCTCGCCATCGCACTCGCAGCGCTTGGCATGTTCGCCGCCATCTATCATCCGGTCGGCATGGCGATGCTGATCGAGGCGTCGAATGCACGCGGGCGTACGCTCGCCTTCAACGGCGTATGCGGAAACATGGGCGTGGCACTTGCCGCCGGCATCACCGCATTCATCGCGAGCTATATGGGATGGCGCGCGGCGTTCTTCATTCCCGGTGCGATCTGCGTCGTGACCGGCTTCGTCTATCTGTGGGCGGTGCAGGACGACATGGCCGGACGCAAGGCACGCAAGACCAGTCCCGATATGCGGCTCGGCCGCAATGCCACCATCGTGCTGTTCGGCCTGTTCGTGGTGATTGCGCTCGGTGCCGGGCTTGCCTTCAACGTCATCACCGTGGCGCTGCCGAAGCTGATCGACGAGCGGGCCGGGCAGGGGCTGTCACTCGTTGCGGTCGGCGGCATCGCCACCGCCGTGTTCGTGGTTGGCGGAATCGCGCAGCTTGCGATGGGACGTCTGGTGGAACATATCGCCCCGCATGTGCTGTTCGTTTTCGTGACCCTGCTCCTGTTTATCGGCGCCGCCTGGTCGGTGGTGGCGACGGGGCCGATGCTGCTGGTGGCGCTCGCGCTGGCCATGGCCGGGGTCTATGGACAGGTGACGGTGAACGACATCGTGCTGGCGCGCTACACGGCCGATGCCTGGCGCGGGCGGGTCTATGCGGTGCGCTATTTCCTGGTCTTCGTCACGGCCGGCGCGGCGGTTGCGACCATCGCCTTCCTGCATGCGCGCGGCGGATTCGATCTGGTGCTGCTGACCACGGCCGGTATCTGCCTGGTCTTCTTCGTGGCGACACTGGCTCTGGCTGCGCTCGTCTCGGGCGTCGAGAACCGGCGGCACGCGGCCGTCCCGGCAGAGTGATCAGCGCGCCGGGAGGCCTGCAAGCAGACGCAGGCGCGCGATCTCCGCATCGCGCTGCGCGATCCCCGATTCCAGCCGGCCGATATTGTCGAACAGCCGTGCGGTGGCGAGTTTGAGGAAATAGAATCCGAATTTCGGATTCTGGAAATAAAGCTCCTCTAGCTTGTCATAAGTAATGGTGAGCAGCATCGCATCCTCGATGCATTCCACCGTCTGCGTGCGGACGCGCTCCGGCGAGATGAAGCCGAGTTCGCCCAAGACGGCGCCCGGCGCCATCAGGAATCCGAGTTCCCGCAGGCGCAATTTGCCCGAGACGATGAAATACATCGCGTTGGCATTTTCACCCTTCGCGAACAGTACCGACCCCGCCTTGATGTGATGCTTCTGCGTGAAGGGCTTGATCCAGTCCATCGACAGGTCGCCGGCGCTGGCGGTGCGGACCTCCTTGAGCAGCACCATCATTTCACGCATGCGCCAGGCGTTGATCGGCAGCAGGATCGCGTGCTGCACCAGCATGGGATAGACGCCGGTCGCAAAGCCGAACACGATCGACACGATGTTATGGGCGATCCCGGTGAGGCGCAGCGGGATCATGGTTTTCATGGCGAGCATGGCAACGCCAAGAGCGGCGTTGAAATAGCCGATCGCAAGAAGCACGGACATGGCAGCGGGTTCCGGAAGCGAATGGCGCGGCGCGCCATCGGGCGGTGCCACGGCGCTGGGGGAGAATCGTTACCGTATTCTGCCGCGCGTCCGAAAGATGCGGAAGCTGTCGTGTCGGGTATCGTCGGTCGGATCGAGGTGTCGCGAAATATTACGGCGACAGCGGCGCGAAATCCTCACCCGATGTGCCGCGCAGCGTTTCGATCTCGGACTGCATGCGCTTCATGTTTTCGAACAGGCGGCGTGAGCTGAGCCGCATGAAGAAATAGCCGAAGCGCGGGTTTTGGAAAAACAACTCCCGCACCTGATCGTAGGTGATGACCAGAATATCCCCGCCATCGACGCAGACGGCCGAGGCCGTGCGCTTGCTGTCGGGCGCCAGCATCCCGAGTTCGCCCACCACTTCGCCGGGCGGGACCGAAATGCCGAGTTCCGGGATGCGCAGGCTGCCGGACATGATGAAGATGACTTCCGTGGCCTCGTCGCCCTTGCGGAACAGGACCTCGCCGGGACGCATCGCGCGTGTCGTCGTGAACGGCTTGACCCAGTTCATGTCGAGGTCGCCGTGCAAGGCTTCCTCGACATTGCGCACCAATGCCAGCATTTCCCGCAATCGGACGAGGTTGAGGACCAGCAGGGCAGTGTGCAGGATGAGCACCGGATAGGCCGGGTTCAGATAGCCATAGCCGATGAAAAACACGTTGCTGGCAATGCCGACCAGCCGCAGCGGCACCATGGTCTTCATCGAGAAGGTGATGAAGACCAGCAGGGCGGCGACATAGCCGAGAATATCGGCAAGACCCATTGCGGACAGATCGCGGAATATATGCAGACCATGCATGGTCGGCGCCCTCGGTTCACATGAATTGGCGGCAGCGGAATAAGGCGGCGGCATCCGGCCGTTCGGCTCAGAATAACCCTTGCATCGTCACGGCGACGTTAAACCGAAATCGACGGTTCCGGGCGGGCTGCCCCGTCCCGATGCCATTCGCGGCCCTGGGCCTTGAATCCCGGAGCTGCCTTGCCCATATGGCGGAGAACGGTGTCGAGCCCCGGTTCCACCGTTTGAGCCACGAATATGAATGTGGGGTGACGCCGGATGTACGCGCACCCGCTTCATTTCGTGGCTTTGTTTTTTTTCCGGCGTAGATGCCCGCGCTGCCCGCAGGGCCGGATTACGGCTCGACCGGATGTGCCGGCGGCAAATGCGGGACGAAGGCGGCGGCCGGCGCCTGCGCCAGCTGCTGCAGGAAGCCGTCGCGCTCGCGGCGCAATTTGTCGATTTCTGCCTGCAGCCGCCGCTGGTTGTCGAACAGCCGGCGCGCGGCAAGCTGCATGAAGAAATATCCGAAATTCGGGTTCTGGAAGAACAGCTCGCGCACCTGCTCGTAGGTGATGGTCAGGATCTGCCCGGCATCGAGACACACCACCGATTGGGTGCGCAGCTTTTCCGGTGACAGCATGCCGAGTTCCCCCACGACCTCGCCGGGCGGAATGGTGACGTCGATATTCGGAATGCGCAGGCTGCCCGACATCACGAACACGATCTCCTTGGCTTCCTCACCCTTATGGAAAATCACTTCGCCCGGAACCATGTCGCGGGTGCTGGTGAAGGGCTTGATCCAGCCCATGTCCATGTCGCCTTCGGTCGAGCGTTTGGCTTCGCTCACGAGGTGGCTGAGCTTGTTCAGCCGCCAGATATTCAGCGGCAGCAGCACTGCATGCATTGCCAGCAGGATGTAGTCGGGCCGCAGGAAGCCGTAGACCAGGAACGCGGCGCTGGCGGCGATCGCTGCGATCCGCAGCTTGATCATCGTTGTGGTGGCAAAACCGAAAATCAGGGCGATCGCGGCGGCATAGCCAATCAGGTCGACAGGATGAAGGCCGGTCATGGGAGAATTTCCAGGTCTGACAAAGTTCTGCGGTTCGGGATGGCGGACAAGGTCGAGGGTAAAGCCGGTATCATATTCTAGGCAATTGTCGTTGGGCGAATGGTTCTGGCGCGGTCAATGCTTGGTCATGGGCGAGGGAGGGGGCACGATCCGCGCAGGTCGCGTGGCAAGTTCGGCTTCGAGCCGGGAGATGTTCTCGAACAGGCGGCGGCTGGTCAGCTTCAGGAAGCTCAGGCCGAATTCCGGATTCTGGAAATACAATTCCTCGAATTTCTCATAGGCCAGCGACAGCACTTCGCCCTCGTCGAGCGACACCAGAGTCTGGGTGCGCAGGCCCTCGGGCGACAGCATGCCAAGCTCACCCACCACCGCGCCGGGCTCCAGCGTGACGTTGATCTCCTGCAGGACGAAGCGGCCCCCCCCCACGAGATACATGGCTTCGGCGATGTCGCCCTTGCGGAAGAT
>JAEVZN010000150.1 GCA_023392205.1 Pseudomonadota bacterium | reverse complement strand
CATCCGCAATGTCATCGGCATCGGCATGGCAGTGAAGGTCGGCGATCCCGGTGCGGTCGAACGCTCTGCCGGCAAGGCGCGGCGGGTGATCGACAAGAGGCCGAAGGAATGAATGGCGTACTCAAAGGCGCCACCGACGCCGCTCCCGTCTCCATCACTTCCCCTCAAAGGGCGAAGCAGTTTGTCTGCGCGTGGGGCAACTGAATGGCCCGTCCCCGCTCCGCCGATCACGACATCAAGCGCCGCGCCATCCTGGTGCAGTCGGCCATTTTGTTCGCGCAGAACGGCTACGACCGCACATCGATGGCCGAAGTCGCTGCCGGCTGCGGCGTCTCCAAGGCGCTGCTCTATCATTATTACGATAGCAAGGACGCGCTGCTGTTCGACATCCTGCGCAACCATCTGCAGGAACTGCTGGACGCCGTGCAGGCGGTCGATACCAGCCTGTCGCCGCGGCTGCGGCTGCGCGCGCTGGTCGGCGCCCTGCTGGAATCCTATCGCGACGCCGATCACGAACACAAGATCCAGATCAACGAGATGTCGAAATTGCCGCCTGAACATCACACGGCGCTGGTCGGCATGGAACGCGATCTGGTCGCCGTGTTTGCAGGTGCGATCGCGGAAGTTCTGCCCGCCATCGGGCGCAGCAAGTCGTTCCTCAAGCCGGTGACCATGTCGCTGTTCGGCATGCTGAACTGGCATTACATGTGGTTTCGCGAGGACGGCACGATGAGCCGCGAGGATTATGCAGACCTTGCCACGACGGTGCTGGTCGAGGGCGCGCAGGCGCTGTCATCTCTTAAATCGCGGCATTCGACCCGGCCTGAGCCTGAAGCACCCGCACACCGTGCGTCTCGAAGGACAAGGCCCTCGCATCCTTCGAGACGCCTTGCGCCGCAAGGCTCCTGAAGATGACGCGGATAAATCTCAGCTGCGGCAATCACATTTCGTCGTAATCGACCACGATCTCCGGCGACAGCGGCCTTGCCTGGCAAGTGAGCACGTAGCCCGCGTCCAGTTCCCACGGCTCCAGCGAATAATTCAGCGCCATCTCGACTTCGCCGGAGACCAGCTTCGCGCGGCAGGTGCAGCACATCCCGCCCCTGCAGGAATACGGCATCTCTAGCCCCATGCGCTCGCCGGCATCGATCACGGTCTCGCCCGCACGCATCGCAATGTCATAGGCCACGCCATGCAGGGTGACATGCGCATGCGCGACGGGTGACGCATCCGCGCGCACGGACTTCGAGGCTTCGCTTCGCGGCGCGACCGGCACACCTTCGGTCGAGAAATATTCGATATGGATAGCGTCCGCCCGCGCGCCGAGCCGCGCGAGGGTGTCTTTCGCGTCGGCGATCATCGCACCCGGTCCGCACAGGAAAGCATGGTCGATGGCATCCGCCGGCACGAAGGATTTCAGCAGCGTTGCGATCTTCTCCGCATCGATCCGGCCGTTGAACAGGGCAATATCCTGCTGCTCGCGCGACAGCACATGATGCACGGTGAGCAGGCCAAGAAATCGATCCTTGAGATCTTCGAGCGCTTCCTTGAACAGAATGTCCTTGCTGGTGCGGTTGCCATAGATGAGCATGAATTGGCTCCGCGGCTCGCGGATCAGGATGCTGCGCAGAAGCGACAGTACCGGCGTGATGCCCGACCCCGCCGCAATGGCAAGGTAATTCCGCGACGCCGCCGGATCGGGTACAATCCCGAAGCGGCCCTGCGGGGTCATGACCTCGATGGTCTCGCCCGGTCTGATCGTCTCGTTGCATAGCGTCGAGAACAGGCCGCCTTCGATCTTCTTGACCGCGACCCGCAGTTCATCGTCGTCGAGCCCGGTACAGATCGAATAGGAGCGGCGCACATCCGCGCCGTCGCAATCGCGCCGCAGCGTGAGATGCTGGCCGGGATGGAAGCGGAATTCGTCCCTCAGATGCTCCGGCACCGCAAACGCAATCGACACCGCATCCGGCGTCTCGCGCCGCACATCTGTCACTGTCAGCGGGTGAAATGCGACGGCCATCTTCGCCTCAGATGCACTTGAAATAATCGAACGGCTCGGCGCAAGCCTTGCAGCGCCACAGCGCCTTGCAGGCGGTCGAACCGAATTCCGACAGACGTTCGGTGTCGGCCGCGCCGCAATGCGGACAAGTCACCTCGTCCTCGCCGAACAGCGCGCGGCGCGACGCCTTGCCTTCCGGCGGCGCGATGCCATAGGCGCGCAGCTTCGCCTTGCCCTCCTCGGTCATCCAGTCTGTGGTCCAGGCCGGCGCCAGCACCGTCCTTATTCGCGGCATGTGGAAGCCCGCTTCCTCCAGCGCCAGTTCGACATTGAGCGCGATCAGATTCATCGCCGGACAGCCGGAATAGGTCGGCGTGATGGTCACTTCGATGAAGCCGTCGACAATCTTCACGTCGCGCAGGACGCCCAAATCGGCGATGGTCAGCACCGGCACTTCCGGATCGACGACACCGGCCGCGGCCTTCCAGGCGCGTGCGAGCTGCGCGTCGGCCTTGGCCATGGTCGGGGCATCGTTCACCACCGCGCTCCCGGATAAGTGCGTTGCAGGAATTGAAGCTCGGTCAAAATGAAGCCGAGATGTTCGGAATGGCGACCATAGCGCCCGCCACTCTGCATATAGCCGTCGCGCGGGCGTGTCAGCGCCGCCTCGTCGAAAACGTGATCTAGCGTCGCCGACCAGCGCGCCCGGCACGCGCCGGGATCGGCGGCGATCCCCTGATCGATCAGCGCGCGCTCGATCTCGTCGGTTTCGAATAATTCGCCGGTGAAGGGCCACAATTCGTCAAGCGCGCGTTGCGTGCGGCGGTGACTTTCGTCGGTGCCGTCACCGAGCCGGATCGTCCATTCGGCGGTGTGGCGCACATGATAAGCCATTTCCTTCACGGCCTTCGCGGCGATGGCGGCCAGCGTCTCGTCCTTTGAGCGCGCCAGCGCCTCGAAATAGGGATGCGCGAAGGCCGAATAGAGCAGATGCCGCACGATGCTGTGCGCGAAATCGCCGTTTGGCTGCTCGCCCAGCAGCAGGTTGCGCCAGTCGGTGGCATCGCGCAGATAGGCCAGCGCATCCTCGTCGCGGCCCTTGCCTTCGATCTCGCCGGCGTAAGTGTAGAAGGACCGAGACTGCCCGATCAGATCGAGCGCCAGATTGCCGAGCGCGAGATCCTCCTCCAGCACCGGCGCATGCCCGACCCATTCAGATACGCGATGGCCGAGAATAAGCGCGTTGTCGGCAAGCCGCAGCGTGTAGGCGAAGAGCGGGGTTTCGGTCATCTTCCTCACCTTTAATCCGTCACCCTGAGGTGCGAGCGTAGCCTCGAAGTGCGACGGCACGATCGATGGCCGAACATGGGGTCACATATGCCCGACCTCATCCGGTACCTCGTAAAACGTCGGATGCCGGTACACTTTCGATGCTGTCGGCTCGAACAGCGAATCCTTGTCGGCCGGATCGCTGGCGACAATCGAGGACGAGGGCACCACCCAGATCGAAAGCCCCTCGCCGCGCCGCGTATAGACGTCGCGCGCGTTCTGCAAAGCCATCTCGGCATCGGCCGCATGCACCGAGCCCACATGCCGGTGCGACAGCCCGGTGCGGCTGCGGATAAAGACTTCCCAGAGCGGAATGTTGGGTTCGCTCATCAAAACTCTCCCATTCATATCCCTCTCCTGAACGGGAGAGGGATAAGCGTAGAACGGTTACTCCGCCGCCTCACGCATCGCCGCCTCGCGCCGCGCTTTGCGCTTGCGCGCATAAGCCATCGCCGCCTCACGCACCCAGGCGCCGTTCTCGGTGGCATCCTGCCGCTGTTTCATGCGTTGACGATTGCACGGGCCGTCGCCCTGAATCACGCGTTTGAATTCGGCCCAGTCGATCTCGCCGAATTCCCAATGCCCGGTGCTTTGGTTGAATTTCAAATCCCTGTCCGGAAATGTCAGCCCGAGATAATGGCCTTGCGGCACCGTGGCATCGACGAATTTCTGCCGCAGCTCGTCATTGGTGAAGCGCTTGATCTTCCAGCGCATCGACTTGTCGGTGTGCTGCGAATCCTTGTCGGAGGGGCCGAACATCATCAGGACCGGCCACCACCAGCGGTTCAGCGCCTCCTGCGCCATCGCCTTCTGTTCCGGCGTGCCGTCGCGACAGAGCGTGACCATGATCTCGTAGCCCTGCCGCTGATGGAAGC
>JAEVZN010000134.1 GCA_023392205.1 Pseudomonadota bacterium | reverse complement strand
TCATACATGCGCTTGTCGACATTCGTGTTCGTGCGCGACCCGTTCCCGTACCAGCGGTCCAGCGTATTGAGGCCGTCCGACATCAGCACGATGACCTCGTTGTATTTGAATTTCGGATCCTTGGCGGGCGGAGTCGGGAAGGGGCCGCCACCGACCAGCGATTGCCAGCCCCAGACCAGACCGATCGGCTGGTTGGTGGCACCGAGCGGATAGAGATTGTCGATGGCCGACTTCATGGCATTCCAGTTTTCGGACATGGCCATGATGGCGGGCGAACAATAGGAGTTCTGCTCGGCCGGAAACAGCGATGCCGTGATGGAGGGAGTGGGCGCCGTGACCTTGCGGTCATAATCGTTGCTCGGGCCGCTGGAAGTGCCGCGATCGGTCACGCAGCCATTCCAGGTGCTGCGGGCGTTCTTGATCCAGTTATGTTCGAAATAGGTGCGGGTGCAGACCCTCTTGCTGCCGCTGCCCGAACAGGAGCAATTCGGGGTACTGCCGCAGCTGGCATTGCGGCCGCTTGCGACGACTTCCGACTTCTCTATGCTGTCGTAACAGCCATTATAAATGATGCCGATGCGCTTGGAGTCCTTCTGGCCACCGTCGGTGCCCGGACAGATATATCCGCGATAGGTGCCGCTCGACGGGATCGTGGAGGCATTGGTCGTCCCCGTTGGCGTGGTGTTGCAGCGGAAGCCATGCGAATTGGTAGTGAATGGGCATGACGAGCCCGGACCGATCTGGTCCCAGTTGCTGGGCTTGGAAGCTTGCAGGATCGGCGGCTCCGCTTCCCAGTCGGTGAAATCGACCCAGGACGCATTCCAGTTGCTACTGCCGACATTCACGTTCTTGCTGAACGGAATGATCGAGACATAGACGTCGCCGGGATTGGTCGAGGCCGTCTGCAACTGGGTCAGGAGATTCTTCGCCGCGGTCTTGAGCGCCGGCATCTTGCCATCGGAATTCATCGACCCGGTGGTGTCGAGCACGAGTGACACGCGCAGCTTGGTGTTGCCCCACTTGATGGTGGAGTTCGTGCCGATCGGCATGTGTTCCATGCCGATCACGCCGGCCACCGTTGTATCGAGGCTCGCTTTCGCGGTCAGTGTCAGTTCGCCGCCATCCGCATTCGAATAGGCGGATGTGACTTCGAGATTCTTGATCCCCGGCCGGTTCAGGTTCGCCTGGACATATTCCAGCGCCTTCTGCTTCAGCTGATTTTCGCTCAAACTCGCGGCTTCACGCGACAGCGAGAGCGCGGCTGCATCGAGCGCGCTTTGCAGCGAGGTCCGGGCGGAACTGGCGCGGCTGTAATCGACGGCTGCGGCCACGGCACCGACCATCGGGATCAGCGCCAGCGCGAACATCATCGCGACATTGCCGCGCGTATCGCCGCGCAGCGAGCTCAGGCGGCGAAGGACGGATCGGGACAGCGATTGAACGGTCATGGGTCACCGGAGGCTTTGACGAAGCCTCGGTTGTAAACGACGCGTCTGAAAGCCCCGTAAAATGCAGGACGAAAAAATCGTTACAATCCGTAAACGAATTCGCTCAAACACGCCGGGATTGCAGGTGCGCGGTAAGGGGATGCCTTAAGGCGTGCCGCGCCGCCCGTCCGTCTGCGGTCATTTGGCAATACGGAGATTGGCGAGGTTCTGGGCGATCGAGGAAAACACGCTGTTCAACTGCACCGCATCCTGAACGTCATAGAACATGTCCGGCTTGGTGGCGCAGTTGCGCAGCAGGTTTGCATTTCCGTCCACCACGCGCACGGTATAGATGCGGATGTTTGCAGCCTTGGCGTTGCTGCAGGCTTTCTCGGTGCGGGAATCGATAGAACTGCGCGAGGTCGAAAACCGGTTCTGGGTATTCTGCCCGTCCGTGAGCAGGATGATGACCTTGTCGAGATCTATGTCCGGTTCGGGTGCGTGCAGCGGCGCAACCGGCGCCAGCGTCTGCCAGGCCCAGGCCATGCCGATGGTGACATTGGTATTGCCGGTCGGGGCCATCTCGTCGACCTTGGCATGCAACATGGCCCAGTCCGCAGTCAGCGGCTGCATCGCCACCGGGCAATGGCTGGCCTGATTGGTCCGGAATTTCGTCGACTGGGACGCCGCGGGCGGTGTGGTCTGGATATCGAAATTCTGGTCGCGATCCCACACGCAGCCATTCCAGGTGCTGCGAAGCGCGACAGTCCATTTGCGGCCGGCATTCACGCAGGCGCTGCGCGTCTTGTAGGATGATGTCGAGCAGGTGCCGTTGGCGTTTTCCCACTGGTCCCAGTCCAGCCAGTCGGCATTCACATTGTGGGTTCCGACATTCACGTCGGTGGAGAAGGGGACGATCGATACCTTGATGTCGTCGGGCTTCTTGGCCGCCTGTTCGAGCGTGTCGAGCAGGTTATGCGCGGCTAGTTTCAGTGCTGCCATCTTGCCGCTCGAGGCCATGGACCCTGTTACGTCGAGCGCCAGCGCCAGATTGAGCCGCTTGATGCCCCACAGGATTTCCGAGGTGGCGGCTACCGGCAATTCCGACGTGCCAATCAGGCTTGCGAAACGGGCCGGGACATAAGCCTGTGCGGTGAGCCTGAGCGCGAAGCTGCCTTGCTGGGGCGCCGAAAAGCTGTGTGAGATGGACACGCCATAGGCTTCCGGCCTGTTGAATTGTGCGGTGAAGATGGCCTGGACGCGGCTGCCGAGGTCGTCCTGCGACAGGACCGCGGCCTCCTTGGAGAGCATCAGGCCGGTGGCATCGACGGCGGCCTGCAGGGCGGTGCGCGTGGCGCTGGCACGGCTGTAATCGATGGCGGCGCCCGTCAATCCCATGACCGGGATCAGGGAAAGAGCCAGAAAGGGTGCTGCGCCGCCATCGCAATTCCTTAGAAAACGTCGCAACAACATTCCGGGAGCTCCAGACCAAACCTTGTCGCAGCGACATTGCAGGACGGAGTTTTTGAAAACACTTGCTGCGAAAGCCACGATTTCTGACGATTTTGCCGGAAATTGTCCGCATTTGGTGCCGACGCTGTCGCGGTGGACAAGTCGCCGCCGATTCCCGCAAAGTCCGCAAACCCGTTGTCCGGACTTGCGATTTCGGCAAAGGCCCCTACTTGCAGCGGTCTGGCACAGCGCTTGCTCGGACATTATAGTGCGGGTTGAGCCAGTTCCGACTTGCGACACAGTTCGCCACAGAGTTTGCGACAGAATTTGCGAATGCCCGATTGCGCCATGCCGTCCGACCGTCGTCCTGTACCGAAGTTATTGCGCCGCTATGGCGTGACTTGCCACGATGCGTATGCGGGCATGGCCCGCGGCCGGCTCAGGCCGGCCTCCATGGCCGACGACG
>JAEVZN010000109.1 GCA_023392205.1 Pseudomonadota bacterium | reverse complement strand
TCACGCAGGTCATTGGATAAAGGTCGGGTCATCGGATGCTGGCCTCCCTCCCAGCCAGCATCTTGAATCACAAATCCCGCTGATCCGGAATCCCCGCCGATTCAGTCAAGCGATGAACCGCTCTAGGAGCGCACCTTCACATAGCTGCCGGGCGCGTCCTCAATGGGGTCGAGCTTGCCGCCGCCGGGGTCGCGTGCGGGGACGGTGTCCTTGCCCTGCGCGCGAATCCAGTTCATCCAGTCCGGCCACCAAGAGCCTTTGTGCTCCTTGGCCTTCTTCATCCAGTTTTCGACGTCCGTGCCGGTGGGCTTTGGGCCGGTCCAGTATTGATATTTGCCCTTGGATGCAGGGTTGACCACGCCTGCGATATGGCCGGAGCCCGACATGACGAAGCGGACCGGACCGCCGAAGAATTTTGATCCGAGATAGACGGATTTCGCCGGCGCGATATGGTCCTCGCGCGTGGCGAGATTGTAGATCGGCACCTTCACCTTTTTCAGGTCGAGCTTTACGTTCGCGACCGCCATCTCGCCTTTGGTCAGCGCATTGTTGAGATAGCAATTGCGCAGATAGAAGGAGTGATTGGCGGCCGGCATGCGCGTTGCATCCGAATTCCAGTAAAGAAGGTCGAACGGGAAGGGCGCCTTGCCGCGCAGGTAATTGTTGACGATATAGGGCCAGATCAGATCGTTCGAGCGCAGCAGGTTGAAGGCCGTCGCCATACGATGTCCTTCGAGATAGCCGCGCGCCTGCATCCGCTCCTCGAGAGCCTTGATCTGCTCCTCGTCGACGAACACCTTCAGTTCGCCGGCATGGCGGAAATCGACCTGGGTGGCGAAGAAGGTGGCGGATTTGATGCGGCCGTCGTTCCGGGCGGCCATATAGGCGAGTGTCACCGCAAGCAGCGTTCCACCCACGCAATAGCCCGCCGTATGCACTTCGCGCTCGCCCGTCGCCTGTTCGATGGCGTCGAGGGCGGCGAGCGGGCCATCCTGCATATATTCGGCAAAGCCCTTCTTCGCCAGTTGCCCGTCCGGGTTGACCCACGAGATGACGAAGACCGTCAGGCCCTGTTCGACACACCATTTGATGTAGGATTTTTCCGGGGTGAGATCGAGCACGTAGAACTTGTTGATCCAGGGCGGCACGATGAGCAGCGGGGTCTTCAGCACTGTCTCCGTCGCGGGCGAATACTGAATGAGCTGCATCAGCTCGTTCTGGAAAATCACCTTGCCGGGCGTGAGCGCAAGATTGCGTCCCACCTCGAACATGGTCGCGTCGGTCTGTCGGATCTTTATGTTTCCGAACTCGTCGATGTCCTCGGACAGCATGGCCATGCCGCGCACGAGGTTCTCGGCATTCGAGGACAAGGTCTCGCGCATCACTTCGGGATTGGTCATGACGAAGTTCGACGGCGAGACCGCATTGGCGATCTGCCGCACATAGAATTCCGCCTTCTGGCGGGTATGCGGATCGATGGGGGCGTCGGCGACCAGCTTTTCCGCCCAGAAGCTGGACAGTAGATAGGCCTGTTTCAGGAAATCGTAGAACTGGTTCTGCGACCATTCCGGATCGGCAAAGCGTTTGTCCTTTGGGTCGGGCTGGATGACGGGCGCCGATTCCTCACCGGCGAGGCGCCGTGCCGCGCTGCTCCAGAGATCGAGATAGGCGCGGCCCAGCCGCTGTTGCAGTTCGACCGCGCGGGAAGGATCGGAGAGCCAGTATTCGATGACCTGACCGAGCGTTTTGACCGCATCCCGGACCTGTTCGGGAAAATCGATCGTGGCGGTACCTTGCTCGCGCGGCTTCATATAGGCCGCGAGCGCCTTGCCGCCTTGCTCCACCAGCCGGGCAATGTTGTGCGCGAATCGCTCGACATCGACAGCGCCGGTCTCCGGGACAACCGGCTTTTCCGGAAGTTTGTTCATGAGCCCCGCTCATCGTTCGCAGTCATGTCAGATGGCTGCGATGCCATCCTTCAGCAATAACCTCCCGCAAGGTTCGTGCCGGGACAGGCTCGCAAGCCCGGTCGGCAACGTGGCCGGCGTGAACCGCCGTTTTGTGCATCCTTGCTTTTGTCATATTAGCCCGTTACGCGCGGAAATACTTGCAAGAGATAAAGTCAGCCCGATGTCGGAGCGCCGATTTTACCCCCCGCCCATGCAGGGTTGGGGCCAAAAGCTGTTGAAGATCGCGGTCACAGCGTCGCTGGCCCTGGGCCTGGTGTCCTGTACCTCCGCTCAGTTCGACGCGATCCCGCATGCCGTCGGCGGCTTGCCGGAGAATGCGCCCCGCCGTCCGGATCAGGCACCGGAATTTCCCGCAGTGCACAACATGCCGCCCGCGCGTTCTTCTGCTTTGCTCGACGAGGAGCAGCAGAAGAAGCTGGAGGCCGATCTGATCGCCACCCGCAACCGCCATCCCAATCAGCAAAAGAACCGCGCGAAGGCAAAAAAGGCGCAGGCGCCCGCGCCGCAGCCGAGTACGGCAGCGCCCGCCCGTCCGGCGGCCGGAGCCTTTCCCGTGCCTTTCGGATCGCCAACCGGCGACGGGAACCTGCTGACAGGTCGCTGACAGCGCTGGCGCCCGCCGGAACCCGTGATAAAAGCAGGCGGTTCGCTGGCTGGCCCGCTTGAAGCAACAATCGTAAAGCCAGCGCAGGACATCACCGGATCACACGAAAGCCTGGCGCCATGGAAGAATTTTACCGCGTCCGCCGACTGCCGCCCTATGTGTTCGAGCAGGTCAACCGCGCCAAGGCCGCCGCTCGCAATGCCGGTGCCGATATTGTCGATCTGGGCATGGGCAATCCCGATCTTCCGGCGCCCGACCACGTCATCGAAAAGCTGAAAGAGACGCTCGGCAAACCGCGCACCGATCGTTATTCGGCCTCGAAGGGTATCGCCGGCTTGCGCCGCGCCCAGGCGGCCTATTACGCGCGCCGGTTCGGCGTGAAGCTCAATCCCGATACGCAGATCGTGGCGACGCTGGGTTCCAAGGAAGGCTTCGCCAACGTGGCGCAGGCGATCACTGCGCCGGGCGACGTGGTGCTGGTGCCCAATCCGAGCTACCCGATCCATGCCTTCGGCTTTCTCATGGCGGGCGGGGTGATCCGCTCGGTCCCGGCCGAGCCCAATCCGGATTTCTTCTCCGCGCTGGAACGCGCGCTGATCCATTCGATCCCCAAGCCCATCGCGGTGATCGCCTGCTATCCGGCCAATCCGACCGCATGTGTGGCGAGCCTCGATTTCTATCGCGATCTCGTCGCATTCGCGAAGAAGCACGAGATATTCATCCTGTCCGACCTCGCTTATGCCGAGGTCTATTTCGACAACAATCCGCCGCCCTCCGTATTGCAGGTGCCGGGCGCCATCGATGTCACAGTCGAATTCACCTCGATGTCGAAGACCTTCTCGATGCCGGGATGGCGCATGGGCTTTGCCGTCGGCAACGACCGCATCATCGCCGCCCTTGGCCGGGTCAAATCCTATCTCGATTACGGTGCTTTCACGCCGGTGCAGGTGGCGGCCACCGCGGCGTTGAACGGCCCCGACGATTGCATCCGCGAGATGCGCGAGATCTACCGCAAGCGGCGCGACGTGCTGGTGGACAGTTTCGGGCGTGCGGGGTGGATCATTCCATCACCCTCGGCCTCGATGTTCGCCTGGGCTCGGTTGCCCGAGGCATTTCGCAGCCTGGGCTCGATCGAATTTTCCAAGCTGCTGGTCGAGAAGGCCGAAGTGGCCGTGGCACCCGGCATCGGCTTTGGCGAACATGGCGACGAATATGTGCGCATCGCACTCGTGGAGAACGAGCAGCGTATCCGCCAGGCTGCGCGCAATATCCGCCGCTTCCTTGATACCGGCGTTGAAAAGCTTCACAACGTCGTTCCCCTCGCGTCGCGGCGCTAGGCGCCGCGTCAGCTTCACATCCGGAACTGAATATGGTTGCGCCCCTCAGAGTGGGTCTCGCCGGCTTGGGCTATGTCGGCGCTTCGGTCATCCGTCTGGTCGCGGACGGGCAGGACGCGTTGACGGCCCGCTGCGGGCGAAGCATCGAAATTGTTGCCGTCTGCGCCCGCAACAAGGGCAAGGATCGCGGGGTCGATCTGTCCGGTCTGCGCTGGTTCGACGAGCCGGTCGCGCTGGCGCGAGACAATGACATCGACGTGTTCGTCGAGTTGATGGGCGGTGAGGACGATCCGGCCAAGGCCGCGGTGGAAGCGGCGCTTTCGGCGGGCAAGCCGGTGGTGACGGCCAACAAGGCCTTGCTGGCGCGACATGGTGCAGGCCTCGCGGAACTGGCCGAAAATCAGGGCGTCAGTCTCAATTTCGAAGCGGCGGTGGCCGGCGCCATCCCGATCATCAAGACGCTGCGGGAGGGCTTTGCCGGCAATTCCTTCGCCCGCGTCTACGGCATTCTCAACGGCACCTGCAATTACATCCTGACCCGCATGGAGCAGGAACGGCTGTCCTTCGACGATTGCCTGAAGGATGCGCAACGTCTCGGCTATGCGGAAGCCGATCCGACCTTCGACATCGAAGGTTTCGATACGGCGCAGAAGCTCGCCATCCTTGCCTCGATCGCTTTCGGCACGAAGATCGATTCGGATGCAATATATGTCGAGGGCATTTCGTCCATCGCATCCGCCGATCTGCGTGCGGCCGACGAACTCGGCTATCGCATCAAGCTGCTGGGTGTTGCAATGCGCACCGAGAGCGGGATCGAGCAGCGCGTGCATCCGACGATGGTGCCAAAGGCTTCCTCCATCGCGCAGGTGATGGGTGTGACCAATGCCGTCACCGTGGATGCAGAGGGGATCGCGCCGATCACCCTGGTCGGGCCGGGCGCGGGGGGACTTGCTACCGCGTCGGCGGTCGTTGCCGATCTCGGCGACATCGCGCGCGGCGTTCGTGTCGCGCCACTCGGGCGCCCGGTGCGGGACCTGGTGTCCGCGGGCCGTGCACCGATGCAAAAGCACGAGGGCGGTTATTACATCCGGCTGCTGGCGGTGGACAAGCCGGGGACGGCGGCCACCATCGCAACCCGGCTGGCCGAACAGCAGATCTCGCTGGAATCCATTGTGCAGCGCCACGAAGGCACGCAGGGCGGACAGGCCGTGACAGATGTTTCTGGCCCGGTCCCGGTGATCCTCATCACCTATGCGACAACCGAAGACGCGGTGCGGCGAGCATTGGCCGCGGTCAAGGCGGATCAGGTGATATCCGGCGAACCGCAATTGATCCGGATCGAGAAAAACCGGTAGATGATATTCCGATGGGCTGCCGGAACCCGGCCGCCCGGAGAGGGAGCGATATGGCTTCGACGATCACGGTGGCACCCAATCAAGTGCTTGAGCGCATTCTGTCGCTCGAGATCGTGCGCGTCACCGAACGGGCGGCGGTGTCGGCGGCGCGCTTGCGCGGCCACGGCCGCGACAAGGCTTCGGATCAGGCGGCTGTCGATGCGATGCGGCGCGAGCTGAACAAGCTGCCAATCGACGGCACCGTGGTCATCGGCGAAGGCGAACTTGATGAGGCGCCAATGCTGTTCATCGGCGAGCGGGTCGGGACCCGGTCGGGCTTCAAGGTCGACATCGCGGTCGATCCGCTCGAAGGCACCGTGTTGTGCGCGAAGAATATGGCGGGTGCGATCGCGACGCTGGCGATGGCCGATGCAGGCACGCTGCTTCACGCACCTGATTGCTACATGGACAAGATCGCCATCGGACCGGGCTATCCAAAGGGAATTATCGATCTCGACGCGCCTCCGGAAGAAAACGTCATCAATCTCGCCAAGGCGAAGGGCGTAGATCCCTCCGACATCACGGCCATTCTGCTGGACCGGCCGCGTCATGCCGACATTATCGCAGCGGTTCGCAAGACCGGTGCTGCGGTCAGTCTGATCTCCGATGGCGACGTGGCCGGCGTGATCCATTGTGCCGAGCCGAAGACCGGGATCGACATCTATCTCGGAACGGGTGGTGCCCCGGAAGGCGTGCTGGCGGCGGCGGCGTTGCGCTGCATTGGCGGGCAGATGCAGACACGGCTGGTGATCGATTCCGAAGCGTTGCGCGAACGCACGCTAAAAATGGGCATCGATGATCCGAAGAAGAAATACGAGATCGAGGATATGGTGAAGGGTGACTGCCTCTTCGCCGCGACCGGCGTGACCTCGGGCCCGATGCTGAGCGGCGTGAAATTCGGCAAGAATATTATCGAAACCGAGACGGTGGTAATGCGCTCGGTCACTGGCACAGTGCGCTATATCCGCGCCGAGCACCGGCAATTCGACAAATTCCATCTGGGTTGATCAGGCCTCGCACCTGCCTCGATCGACCGGCGGCCTGATGCGGCCTATCTTGAGGCCAGGCTGCCGCGGCTGGTCTGGCATGGCGGGTTGGGTCACTATGACCGAATCGTCAGACCCGTCCATTCGGCCGAAAACCTCATGACCTTCTCGATGACGGCCCCGTTCCTGCCGGAGGCACCGCGCGCGTTTCTCGGCGTCGAAACATCCGCGCGCGGCCGCGCCTGGCGCGATCGGCTGGACGCGCGCGGTAATGCGCTGGCGCTCGCCATCGCGCAGCGGCACGGGCTACCGGACATGCTCGCCCGATTGCTGGCCGGGCGCGGCGTCGAAGCAGATCTTGCGCAGAGTTTTCTCGATCCCACGATCAAGCAACTGATGCCGGATCCCGACACGCTGACCGCGATGCCGCAGGCTGCGGGCCGCATTGCAGACGCCGTCATGCGCGGCGAGGCTGTGGCGATCTTCGGCGATTACGATGTCGATGGCGCAACCGCGTCGGCGCTGCTGGCGCGTTATCTGCGCCAATGCGGGTTGTCGCCGGCGATCCATATTCCCGATCGGATTTTCGAGGGCTACGGGCCGAATGTGGATGCGATCCGCAATCTTGCGGAACGCGGTGCGACGCTGCTTATCACCGTCGATTGCGGCACCACCTCCATCGAACCGCTCATGGAAGCGAAGCGAATCGGCCTCGATGTGGTGGTGATCGACCATCATCAATGCGACCCGCAGCTTCCCGATGTCGCGGCTTTGGTCAATCCGAACCGCCTCGACGATCTGTCCGGCCTCGGTCATCTGTGCGCAGCGGGCCTCATGTTCATGACGCTGGTCGCGGTCAATCGCGAATTGCGGCGGCGCGGATTCTTCGACGAGGGCCGGGCCGCGCCCGATCTGCTGGACTCGCTCGATCTCGTGGCACTCGGAACCATCGCCGATGTGGTGCCGCTGACCGGGCTCAACCGCGCCTTTGTCGCCAAGGGCCTGATCGCCATGCGGCGGCGCGAGAATGTCGGCCTCACCGCGCTGATGGATGCGGCGCGGCTTGACGGTCCGCCGGAGCCGTACCACCTCGGCTTTCTGCTCGGCCCGCGTATCAATGCCGGCGGGCGGATCGGGCGTGCCGATCTCGGAGCCAATCTTCTGCTTGAGGAAGATCCGTCCGAGGCAGGGCGGATCGCGGCCGAACTCGACCGGCTCAATCGCGAACGCCGTGCCATGGAACAACATATGCTCGCCGAGGCGGAGGCCGAAGCGACGGCCGCGCTCGGCGTCGACGAGACCGGATCGGTAATCGTGACGGCATCGGCGGGCTGGCATCCGGGTATCGTCGGACTGGTCGCTGCACGACTGAAGGAGAAATTCGGCCGGCCTGCCTTCGCCATTGCGCTCGGCACCGGCGGCCTTGGGACCGGGTCGGGGCGCTCCATTACCGGCGTCGATCTCGGGCGCGCGGTGCGGCAGGCGGTGGCCGATGGTCTGTTGCTGAAGGGCGGCGGCCACGCCATGGCTACAGGCGTCACCCTGCGCGCCGACGCACTCGCGGCCTTCCGCGCCTTTCTGGAAAACGAACTCGCGGCATCGGTCGAAAAGAGCCGTAGCGACCAGTCGTTACTGATCGACGGGGCGCTCAGCGCATCGGCAGCAAACCTGTCCTTTTGCGCGGAGATGATGCGCGCCGGACCGTTCGGGGCCGGCAATCCCGAGCCTGTCTTCGCTTTGCCAGCACATACCGTTGCGTTTGCCGATGTGGCCGGTCAGCAGCATATCCGGCTGCGGCTGCGCGCACCCGATGGTGCCATGGTGAATGCGGTGGCTTTCCGCGCGGTCGATACGCCGCTCGGCCGCGCCATCCTGGAGGCGCGGGGGCAGAGCATCCACGCGGCCGGAAATCTGTCAATCGACCGCTGGCAGGGCAACGAGCGCGTGCAGATGCGCCTTCTCGACGTGGCGCGGGTATCGTAATTCTCCACGCCGCGCGTTATGACCGTGATGCATCGACGCAAAGGCGGTGCGCTCGGGAAGGGAACCTCGCATCAGTATGTCAAAGCTCAATCTCTCCATCGCCATCGGCGATTATGACCGCAACCGCCCCCTGATTGACGGGGCCGTCCAGATGGACGGTGTCGATCCGGTATTCATGACATTATCGCCGGAAGAGATATTCTTTCGCGCCTTCAAGACCGCCGATTTCGATATCTGCGAATTGTCGCTGTCGAGTTCGACCGTGAAAACCGCCGACGGCAATTTTCCCTATGTCGGGATACCGGCCTTCCTGTCACGCTGCTTTCGCCATACGGCGCTCTATGTGCGCACCGACCGCATCAAGAAACCGGAAGATCTGAAGGGCAAGCGGATCGGCTTGCCGGAATATCAGCTCACCGCGGTGGTCTGGGCGCGCGCGCTGCTGGAAGACGAGTTCGGCGTGAAGCCCTCCGACGTGACCTGGGTGCGCGGCGGTATTGCCGAGGCGGGGCGGCCGGAAAAGATCACGCTCAATCTGCCGAAGAACGTACGGCTCGAGAATGCGCCGGATGGCAAGACCATTTCCGGCATGCTCGCTTCGGGCGAGATCGATGCCTTCATGGCGCCGCGTGCGCCCGCGCTGCCGGCGGATACGCCGAATGTCGGATGGCTGTTTCCCGATCCGATTGCGGCGGCCAAGGATTATTACCGCCGCACCAAGATCTTTCCGATCATGCATATCGTCGGAGTGCGCCGCGCCTTGGCCGAACAGCATCCCTGGCTGCCGGCGGCGGTGCTGAAAGCGTTCGAGCAATCAAAAGCGAAGGCCGTTGCACATCTGAGCGAACCGTCGGCCACCAAGGTCACGCTGCCGTTTGCGGAAGAGCGGGTGATGGAAGCACGTGAATTGATGGGCGAGGATTACTGGTCCTATGGCGTGCCGGCCAACCGGCATGTGCTGGAGACTTTCTTCCGGCACCACCATGCGCAAGGGTTGTCGTCGCGCCTCGTGACGCCGGAGGATTTATTCCATCCGGCGACACTGGAATCGGTCAAGGTCTGATTGCGCAGACCAAGCCGCGCAGGAGATGCGCCTTCGGGCGTTCAGACCTTGCGCGGCTTCAGCTTCACATGGATATTCTTTTCCTGTGTGAAGGCGAACATCTCCTCGATACATTCCTCGCGGCCGATGCCCGATTGCTTGTAGCCGCCGAACGGGGCGCCGAGGAAATGCCTGGAGGTCTCGTTGACCCACACGAAACCAGCCTCGACCTCCATCGCGGTGCGATGCGCGACCGTTACGTCATTGGTCCAGATCGAGCAGGTGAGGCCGTATTCGACCGCATTGACCTGGTCGAGCATGGCGGTTTCGTCCGACCATTTGAAGATCGACAGGACCGGACCGAAAATCTCCTCGCGGGCAATTTTCATGTCCGGTGTACAATCGGCATAGATGCTGGGCTCGATGAAGAAGCCGCCGGAGAGGCTGTCGTCCTTCGGACGGCCGCCGCCATGGATCAGCCGCGCGCCGTCGGCCTTTGCGGACTCGATATAGGAGAGTACGCGTTCATATTGCGTCTTCGAGATGATCGCGCCCATGGTGGTGGCGGGATCGGTGGGAAGGCCGGGCTTGAAATAGGCCGCCTTCTCCTTCACGCGCTCGAGCACGATGTCATAGATTTTTTCGTGGATGAAAGCGCGGCTGGTCGAGCCGCAGGATTGCCCGCACCAGGTGAAATTCATGCCGCCGACGACGCCTGCGGCCACTTCGTCCGGATCGGCATCGGGATAGGCGATGAGCGCATTCTTGCCACCCAATTCGAGCAGCACCGGTTTGATGGTTTCGGCCGCCGCCTTCATCACCGCGCGTCCGGTCGGGACGCTGCCGACCAGCGCCACCATTGCGACATCGGGATGCGCGGAGAGGAGGGCACC
>JAEVZN010000106.1 GCA_023392205.1 Pseudomonadota bacterium | reverse complement strand
GTCACGTGTCGCTCCAGTGCTTGCCGCGAGTGTCAGGCACGCGACAGACGGCGGCGGCGACGCCGGAGCTGCGTCGCGCCCCCGTCAGGCCCGGCGCAGCCGTACGGATCCTCGTCGTAACGCTCGATACGAATGACCGGCAGAATGACGATCTGCGCGCCCTCCCCGGACCGACCCCTGTCGCGCGCGGCGGGCGCCGCGGCGCGCACCGCAAAATCGATGACAACACCCATGCCCCAACCCTTGACTGATGACCGGCGGCCGAAGCGGCTGCCCGATGCGGGGGATTTAGAAGCGCTCATGGTTAACGCTCTGCTAACGAGCCTGCTGATATGGTCCACCTAGCGTTCGGTTGGGTGGCGGCACGTGAAGACAGTGACACTGGAAAATCTCAACGGCCTTGCGGGCCTGTCAGGGCTGGCTGACCGCACCGGGCTCGATACCAGGCCGACTTTGCTGCGCGTTCTTACGGACCTGTATGTCCAGAAGGCCTCGCACGGGCCTGAAGAGGAACGTCATTATGTCGAACTGGCCCTGCGCCTGATCGAAGTTGTGGATGCCGGCACCTGCGCGGCCGTGGCCGCCCGTCTCGCCGCCTATCCCGGTGCGCCGCTCGCCGTGATGGCGCGGCTCGCCAAAGTTCCTGGAACGATCGCCGCTCGGCAGGCGAGCAACGACATGTCGGCCGGCGCGATTGTCACGACCGCCGCCGAAGATGCCGATCTGTTCGAACCAGTCTTGCAACATGCGGCCCGCACTGAAATCGCGCATGTCGCGACCGCCCCCGCGAGCGGTCAGATCACATCCGAGCGCGTGCTTCCGGCAACCGACTTTATCGCGCAGCGAGAGATCTTCTTCAGCGCCGATGCGCAGGAGCGCCAGATCATCCTCGTCAATCTGGCCTATGTCGCCGCAGCGGGTGCCGTGCCGCTCGCGCAGAACACGAATGTCCTGCGCTATCTGGAACAGGCCGCTTTGGCCGGCCGCCTGCAGGAATTCACCACGCTGCTTCAACAGGCCATCGGCGTATCGCGCGCATTATCCGCACGCATCGTCGCGGATCAATTGGGCGAGCCCTTCGCCGTATCCGCCCGCGCACTCGCGATGCCTGCGGATATTTTCCAGCGCATCCTGATGTTTCTCAATCCGGCGATCGGGCATTCGGCGGCGCGGGTTTATGAATTATCGGACCTGTTTTCCACGCTGCCGCTTCCGTCGGCCCTGCATCTGGTCGCGATCTGGCGCGAGGCCGACCGGATGGATGCGCGCCTGCACATGTCGCAGCATCGGCCCGCTTTGTACGAGGATTCGCCGCGCGCGCCGCGCCGCGATCTCCTGCAGCAATTGCGGGACGGCAATCACCCGGCCGTGGCCCCGTCGGTCAAACGCGCCTGATTGCTAATCGCTGACGATCGCATCGAGAAAATTGCGCCCGGCCCGCTCCTCGACTTCGACGATCCAGATATCCGGATCGAACCTGATTTGCCGCGCAAGATAAGCCTCGACCTCGTCGTTGGGACGCGGCGTGTCGCGCAAGGCGGCCATGAATTTGCGCTCGCTCGCATCGTCGGCATCGAAAGCCGTCTGCGGCGCCGGACCGAACAGATCGGACGTGCCGTCCAGCCGGTCCACCTTGATGAAGATCGCGCCCGCTTCCTCCGCCCCTCTGCGGCGCAGCACGGCCTGCGCACCCTCGACCATGCAGCGGCGGATATAGGCGGCGACCCAGATCGCGGATTTCAGGCGCATGGCACTTCCATCGGAGCCGGGACCGGCCTTAGCGCCTATTCGAGCGGACGGCCAGTCAGCGCCGACAATTCGCGCACCAGACGCGGCGTGATCTGCCCGGTCACCGGCATCTTGCGCGCCTTTTCGAACCGTTCGATCGCCTCTTTGGTCTCCGGCCCCGCCTGCCCGTTGGGCCGGAATTGCCCATAGCCGTAATCGACCAGCGCCCGCTGCACGGAAATGACCTTCGCTGTCGGCGGCGCAATCAGATCGGCAATCGGGTCGTGGCGCGGCGCAGCGGCCGCAGGAGATGCCGGAGATGCGGACGAAGCCTTGACGCTCGACCGCTGCAGCGCCCGCAGGAAGACGTCATTGGGTTCGGAGCCCGGCCGCAGACCCGTGGCCTGTTCGAAATCGCGCATGGCGGCATCGGTCTTTGGCCCATGCACCCCGTCGATGGCACCGTCATAGAAGCCCTTGCGCGCCAGTTCGCGCTGGATGTCGGAGATCACCTCCGTGCGTGGGCGAGCGACCGCCGGCTGTTCCGGCCGCGCGGCTTCCATTTCGAGCGGACGCGCTTTCGGTACGGCGACAGGCTGATCGGCTGTGTCCTGCCCGACCGGCCGTGCCGCCTTGACAGCCGGGCCGGGCGCGGGCCTGGCCGCGAAAAGCGGTGCGGGATGCGGACCCGATTGCAGCCAGGCAGCATTGGCGACGATGGCGCCGCCGGCCACGATCAGCAATGCGGCCGCGATCATGTCCTTGCGCGAAAAGACACCTGTCTCCGCCGCTTCGACCGGAGCGGCTGCGGTTTGTACACGACGGGAATTCTTACGCACTTTTCCGCACCGCCATGTCGTCGTAAGTCTTGCGGGTTCGCTCGACCGGCAGGGTCTTCAGCTCTGCCGGCTTGCGTTGCGGGCGGATCACTTCGCAATCCAGCGGCAGCGAGACACTGATATTCGTGCCTTTGCCGAGTTCGCTGCGCACGTCCATCTCGCCGCCATGCAGGGTCACGAGACCCTTGACGATCGACAGGCCAAGACCGGTCCCGTCATGACGCCGGTCATAGGCCGAGCGCGCCTGAAAGAACGGATTGCCGATCCGCGGCAGATCGGAGGCGCCGATGCCGATGCCGTTATCCTCCACGCTGACATGCAGCCGCGCGCTTTCGATGCGCGACGTGATGGTGATGCGGCCGCCGGGGCGTGTGAACTTGATCGCATTGGACAAGAGATTGAGCATGATCTGCTTGAAGGCGCGCTTGTCGGCCACGATGTCGGGCAGCACATCGGCATGGCGGATGACAAGATCGAGGCCTGCTCCGCTGGCCTTGAGCGCCAGGAGATCGCAGCAATTGCGCATGACCTCGGCAGGTGAGAACGGCTCCGGCGTGATCTCGAAATCGCCGGCTTCCATTTTCGACATGTCGAGAATGCCGTTGACCACAGCCAGCAGGTGATTGCCGGAATCGTGGATCAGCCCGGCATATTCACGCCGCCGCGCCGCATCGAGCCGCATCTGCTCCTCGTTGATGAGCATCTCGGAAAAGCCGATCACCGCATTGAGCGGGGTGCGCAATTCGTGGCTCATCGTGGCGAGGAAATGCGTCTTGGCGGCATTGGCACGTTCGGATTCGGCCCGCGCCTCGTCAAGCGCCTGCTCCTGCGCCTTGCGCTCGGAGACATCGCGCATCACGGCCACTACTTCGCGTGTGTCCGCCGTCGCGTCGGCAGCGTCGAGCGGACGGCAGCGCATTTCCACCCACACGAATTCCGCATCGGGCGAGCCTGCGCGCGGACGCTTTACGCGGAATTCCACCGATGCCTGCAATCCGCCGGACGCGGCATCCGCCAGAGCCGACAGATAGGCCGGCCGGTCGGCGACATGGACGCGCTCGAACAAACCATGCGCGAGCAATTCGCGGCAGCGGCTGCCGAACAGACCCTCGGCGGCGGGAGACGCAAACAGAACGGTACCGTTGCGGCCATGCCGCGTGATCACATCCGTCATGTGCCGGGCCAGCAGGCGGTAGCGTTCTTCTTCCGCATGCACCATGACGACGCTGGCGCGTGTCAGGGATTCGGCGCCCAGCGCCAGAGCAGCGGCATAGATCGACGCCGAGATGATGCCGAGCGATGCCAGGATGGCGCTGCCGGCCAATGGCCCAGCGATTTCCGATGTCAGTCCGGCTTCCTGCAGAATCAGCAGCGCAACCGCCGCGGTCAGCGCCAGCCCGGCGGCAATCGCCACCACCCGGCGCGAGGCCGACAATGCGGCTTCGAGCGGAACCACAACCAGCCAGATTGCGGCAAAGGACGATGCGCCGCCGGTATTGAAGGCCAGCGCGAAGACGAGACCGGTCAGCGCAACCGAGGAGAGAATATGTGCGCCTTCATAGCGGCCCGTGCGGGAGAGATAATAGGCGCTGATAATCGGAATCACCAGCCAGGCAAAGACGGCGATCTCGAGCACGCTCGGGACACCGCGGATCGCCAGATAGACCGGCAGGATCGCCAGCGCGATCAGCGAACCGGTCAGGCGCGGCGCAATGAAAGCACGATGCCGCGCCGCCGCCAGCGGATCGGGCTGCACCGACGGATGGATGAGACTGTCAATATAGTGCCGGAACGGCTGTACGAAACTCAAGGCAACCTGTTGCGCCACCGATTGGAACGGCGCACTCCCCGTTTAGGTGCCGGGATCGTGTCAGATGCCGCTTAAGCGAACGCTAAGGGAACGGATTGCGGATGGCCTGAAAGCGACGGCGGCAAGCGAATTGGCCGCACTTCCCCAGCATCATCGAGGCATGGTGAACGATGTGTTTCCGCCACCGGATTGCAAGGAGCGTTCGGAATCAGCCCCGCTGCAGCAGGTCATCACTGGCCGTGTTGCAGATCGTTCAAATTGTCTGAAAATTTGCATCGCATTCGCATCGAATTTGTCCCGAAATTCGAACCGGCCTTTCAGCCGCCTTTGCTAGAAATGGACCCAGAGCGGTGTCAGACCGCCGGGGAAGCAAGGGTGCGTCATGTTTTTTCTGCTGCGAGTGGCATTCTGGCTGAGCATCGTGCTCATCCTGTTGCCGAGCGGGGATTACCAGCCCAGGAATTCCGCGCCGACCATCGGTGCGGCCGATGCCGTAATCGCCGCGAGTGCTGCGGTTTCCGACATGAGCGGGTTCTGCGCGCGTCAGCCTGATGCCTGCGAGGTCGGCGGCCAGGCCGCGGTCGTGCTAGGTCAGCGGGCGCAGGCCGGCGCGCGCTATCTGTTCGACATCCTGCAGGAGCGCGTGGCAAATCCGGCCCCGACGCAGACCGGATCAATCAGCGTGAAAACAGTTCCGGCGTCGCAGGACACGTTGACCGCCTCCGACCGGGCCGTGCAATGGCAGATTCCCCCGATGCCGCCGCGCGACCCGCGCCGCCCGGCCTGACGCCCCGATCGCTTGAGCCGTTCCGCTTTGCCGCCACCGCGCGTCATGCCTATATGCCTGTCAGTTCCACCTCGAACAGGCAGACACGCAGAACGCATGACGATCCGCGACATCATCGACAATTTCGAATTGCTGGACGATTGGGACGACCGCTACCGGTACCTGATCGAACTCGGCCGCGCGCTGCCGGAACTTCCCGAAGCCGCCCGCACCGAGACCAACAAGGTGCGCGGCTGCGCGAGCCAGGTCTGGATGCAGACCGACGTGAAGCCGAACGGCGCGCCGGGTCCGGTCCTCGAATTTGCCGGCGACAGCGATGCGCATATCGTGCGCGGGCTGATTGCGATCCTGCTTGCGCTCTATTCGGGCAAGCCCGCGGGCGAGATCGTCGACACCGACGCACAGGCCTTGTTCGAGAAGCTGGGCCTGCGCGAGCATCTCACCCCGCAGCGCTCGAACGGGTTCCGCGCGATGGTGGACCGTATCCAGTCCGACGCCCGCGCGGCGATGGCCGCCTAATCAGCGTCCGGTTCCGCATCCTCCGCAAGCCAGACCCGGATTGCCGGATTGGCGCACCCGCGCAACTCGGCGACCATGCCGTAATGACGGGCCAGCCGGTCGAGGGCGAGTTGCAGGACCACCTTGGCCGAACGCTGCGGCCAGCGGCGCTCGCGCTCGACATCGTCCAGCCGTTTCAGAAAACAGCAGACATCCAGCAGGAGATCGGCAAATTCCGGTCCGACATCGCGCAGAGCCAACCGCGTTTTGCGGCGTGCATCGATGGCCCGGTCGGAGACATGCCCGGCGCCCTGCCCGCCGCGCCCGCGGCGCGCGACCGGCGCCTCCCAATTTGCCGTGGTGCGGGGCATCATCTGTGCGGTCGTGAAATCCGCCCGCAGCCTTTCGCCGGCCTGCAGATGATGCAGCGATATCAAGGGCTTGTTGTCCGGCCCCTTGCGGCGCGCGAGCCACAGGAGCGGGCTCTCGGCCGCGTCGAAGGCGGCGCCGCCTGCGCCCTCCAGATGCAGCGGTGGCGTTGTCAGGGCGAGATGCCGCGCACGGTGCGGATC
>JAEVZN010000096.1 GCA_023392205.1 Pseudomonadota bacterium | reverse complement strand
GTTCAATAAGGACCCCACCCTGGCCCGCGCAGGCAAATCGCTCGATTGCGAATGCGTTTCGAATTTTCTCAGCGCACGCTATGGACCGCAGGATGCGACATTGATTCTGATGTTACTGGCGAGCGGTCAATCGCGCGACGCGACGCAGAAAATCGTCGACGAATTCGGAATGGACACGATCAAGGCGATTTTTGCCAGGGTCGGGAGCTTCGAGAGCATCGGCCGGCAATTGGACCAGAGTTGCCCGACAATTCCCAAACCTTGATCGCGCCAGAACTTAATCGCACCAAGCCTTGGTGAGATCAGGCTTGGTCCGGTTCGACAGCTTCTTAAATGGCGCTCAGGATACCGTCGCCAATGCGGGACGCTGTGTAACTCCGCGGGCACGACGGCGCGCATTTTGGCCGTGCTGACCGAGGACGTTGGTCCCGATCGTCCACGGCTTGTTGGCGCCGCTGACGACATTGACCAGCTTCTGAACGGGCAGAGCCTCGATCGCATCCCGTGGTCGCGAGACATACAGGTCGGCGTGGTAGACGCCGTCGGTTTCATGCCCGCGCGTATCGATACCCAGTGCCTCGACAGCCGTGACCGCAGCTTCCATCTCCTTGCGATCCTTGAACCTGCGCTGAACGAAGGTGGCACCTTCGAACTTCTCCGTCTCCAGCCCAAAGCCGGCCAGAGAGCGTTCGATCTTGTCGTAAGGAAACATGCGCAGGACAAACGAAGCGACCCAGGCAGGCCGGCCCTTGCTGGCAAGCGCCAGAACGCGGTCAAAGGTCTTCGCCGTGACGTAACCGACGCAGCCCGTGGACACGATGATGTCGGCCTGCGAAATCTCCGCGGCAACCTCGGGGCTCGGATCCTCCGCCTCCAGATCGGCACAGATCCCGACATCCATTGTGCCGCTCTGCTCGGCATAACGGACCGCATTCTCCGACACGTCGAGACCGATCACCTTCACGCCGGGATCGCGAGGCCACGAACGATAGAACGAACGGTCAAGCTCAAGCATCTCGTCGCTCGAAAGGCCCTGGAGCGACGGCGCGGTATAGCGGTCGCGAAGGGCGTCGTAGCCGAGCGCATATTTCATCAGCGCCCCATTGACGCCATAGGACGAACCCAGATCGAGCACAGTCACAGGCCCCGACTGGGTCGCGGCACGGGCGCGGATCAGCTGGTCGAACACCGGCTGTGCCAGATGTGGTATGATGTAGTCCAACTGCCCCAAATAGTTGAAATACTGCCGCGGATCTTTTTCGACATAAATCTGGTCAAAGTTGGCTTTGGCCTCGTTAATGCTCGAAAAATTCTTCTTCTCCATGCGGAAATATCCTCTGGTCGGTCGTGATCAAAGCATTGCTCGCCCGGAA
Organism: Pseudomonadota bacterium; assembly: GCA_023392205.1. GTDB lineage: Bacteria > Pseudomonadota > Alphaproteobacteria > Rhizobiales > Xanthobacteraceae > Pseudorhodoplanes. The sequence goes on along the minus strand of JAEVZN010000096.1, from coordinate 1,911 downwards.
ACGGGGGGCGGCGGGCCACACTGGCGGATTGGCTTGATGAACGGTCCTTAACATGACCCGCCAGGTCAAACAACCCGAGGAACCGATTTACATACTATCGTACCGCATCCGGCTCCGGCGGCCCCTGCCTGCCGCCTCCCGTGGTCCCCCGCGAAGCCGCGCCGAAAGCCCATTATCGCAACGGCTTCTGTTGTGTTTTCGCGGGCGTTCTGCCATAACCCGCCGCGCTCGCCGCCCGGCTGATTTCAGGGCTGCCGTGGCAGCGACATTGCTCAATCAGCAAAGCTCGTCTTTTCGAGCCATTCCCGGCGAACGGCCGGCTTTTGCCGTGGTGGCAAGGGCTTCGCTGTTGCGGCCGGACAGGAGAGCCAAATGCCCAAGATGAAGACCAAATCGGGCGCCAAAAAGCGCTTCAAGATCACCGGCTCGGGCCAGGTCGTGGCCGCCCAGGCCGGCAAGCGCCACGGCATGATCAAACGGACGACCAAGCAGATCCGCAATCTTCGCGGCACCCGCGTCCTGTTCAAGACGGATGGGGACAACATCAAGAAATACTGGATGCCGAACGGCTGAGTGCCGCGCGTCACCCGTCTTTCTTCACCTCTGCTCATTCGCCGTTCGTTTATAAGGAGATCAGCCATGGCCCGCGTCAAACGGGGCGTCACGTCCCACGCCAAGCACAAGAAGGTCCTGAAAGCCGCCAAGGGCTTTTACGGCCGTCGCAAGAACACCATCCGCATTGCCAAGCAGGCGGTGGAAAAAGCCAACCAATATGCCTATCGCGACCGCAAGCGGCGCAAGCGCACTTTCCGTGCGCTGTGGATCCAGCGCCTGAACGCTGCCGTCCGCCCGTTCGGCATGAACTACAGCCAGTTCATCAACGGCCTGAACAAGTCGGGTCTCGAAATCGACCGCAAGGTGCTGTCCGATCTCGCCATCCGCGAGCCGGCGGCCTTCGAGGTCATTGTCGAGAAGGTCAAGGCCGCCATTCCGGCCGCGCAGCCCGCGGCCTAATCCAGTCTGGTCATGCGCGGGCCTGGCCCGCGCATCCCGCTTAGGCACATGCAATTGCCCGCCTAAGCGGGATGGCCGGGTCCAGCCCGGCCATGACGAGCAGAATGAAAACTCGTCATGTCCGACATCGACTCGCTGCAACACTCCATTCTCACCGACATAGCGGCCGCGTCCGACGAAGCCGCGCTGGAAGCCGTGCGCGTCGCCGCGCTCGGCAAGAGCGGCTCTGTATCGGCGCTGCTGAAGACCCTCGGCGCCATGACGCCGGACGAGCGCAAGGCCAAAGGTCCGCTGATCAACGGCCTCAAGGATACGGTCGGTGCCGCAATCGCCGCGCGCAAGGACGAACTCTCGGCCAAGGCGCTGGATGCACGACTCAACAGCGAGACCATCGACGTCACTTTGCCCGTGCGCGAAAGTCCGGTGGAAACCGGCCGCATCCATCCGATCAGCCAGGTGATCGACGAACTCACCGCGATCTTCGCCGATATGGGTTTTGCCGTCGCCGAAGGGCCGGATATCGAGACCGACGATTACAACTTCACCAAGCTGAATTTCCCGGAAGGCCATCCAGCCAGGGACATGCACGATTCGTTCTATTTCAACCCGAAGCCGGACGGTTCGAGGTTGCTCCTTCGGACGCATACGTCACCCGTGCAGCTGCGCACGATGCTGAACCAGAAGCCGCCGATCCGGGTGATCATTCCCGGCCGGACCTATCGCCACGACTCGGACCAGACCCATACGCCGATGTTCCACCAGGTGGAGGGCCTCGTCATCGACCGGCAGGCCAACATCGCGCACATGAAGTGGGTCCTCGAAGAGTTCTGCAAGGCCTTCTTCGAGGTCGAGCAGGTGAAGATGCGTTTTCGCCCGTCCTTCTTCCCGTTCACCGAA
>JAEVZN010000032.1 GCA_023392205.1 Pseudomonadota bacterium | reverse complement strand
GCGCCGTATCCAGCTCTTCGGGGCGGCGCGGCCGCACCATGTAATCGGTAAAATTCATGGCATGGATCATGCGCACCACGCCGAACACGCCGCTGTCGATCAGCCGGCGGGCATGGAGAAGGGGGGCGTTGAAGCTGTGACTGTGGCCGACAACGAGATGCGTACCGGCCTCGCGCATAGCCGCGATCATCTGATTACATTCGGGAAGTGCGATCGCCATCGGCTTTTCGACGAGCACATGCTTGCCATGCCGGGCTGCGATCACCGTATGCTCCGCGTGCATCTGGTGCGGTGTGGCCACATAGATGGCATCGAGGTCTGTCTGCGCGCACAATTCCTCGACCGAGGCAAAAGCCGGCGCATCGAAATCCGCTGCGAAGCGTTGGCGGGCCTCCGCGCGCAGGTCGCTCGCTGCTGCGAGCTGGATGCGCCGGTCGGCCGCAAAGGTCGGCAGCATCAGGGTGAAGGCCCGACCCAGCCCGGCGACACCCAGTCGGATTTTGCGGCCGGACATCCGGTCTCCCTCAGCGGTCGATCGTCAATTCCGGTGTTTTCGCGCGCGAGACGCAGATCATGATCTGCGAGTCGCGTTCGCTTTCGGTCAGGACCAGATCGCGGTGATCGGCTTCGCCCGCGAGAAGTTTGGTGCGGCAGGTGCCGCAGGTGCCGCTTTCACAGGAACTCGGAACGTCATGGCCCCTCGCGCGCATGGCCTCCAGTATCGTGGTGCCGACCGGCACGTCGATGACCTCACCCGTCGAGGCCAGTGTCACCGCAAATGGTGTATCGTCGTCCCGCCGCGCATCCGCGTCACTGAAGGCCTCGAAATGGATGGATGTCGGCGTCCAGTGCCCGGTGACGTCGCGCACCGCCTGCATCAGGCCACGCGGTCCGCAGCAATACAGATGTTCGCGATTGCGGCGCTCCTCGACGATCGGCCACAGATCGAGCGCTTTCGCCGGATCGCCGCCGTCGTAATGAATGACGACCTTGCCCTTGAATTCCGGTGCGCTCAGTTCTTCACGGAAGGCGGTCATCTCGGGCGTGCGCGCGCAATAATAGAGCTTGAACTTCTTGCTGTGGTCGTCCTTGAGCGCATGGATCATCGCCATGAAGGGCGTGATGCCGATCCCGCCGGCAATGAAGATGAAATTGTCGCCGCGCTTGGGCAGGGCGAAGGCGTTGTCCGGCGCGGAGATCATCCATTCGTCGCCGACCTTGGTTTGCTCCGTCAGGTAGAGCGAACCGCCGCGTCCCTCATGCTCACGTTTGACCGCGATCAGATAATGGTCGCGGTCGGCGGGATTGCTGCAGAGCGAATATTTGCGCAGCAAACCGTTTGGCACGCGGACATTGATATGTGAGCCCGGCGTGAAAGGCGGCAATTCTTCGCCGCCCTTCGGGCGCATTTCGAACAGGACGATGCCATCGGCGATGGTCTCGACACGGACGATGCGGACGGGGATATCGGTCGGAGAAATGCTGCTCATGGCCTTCAATATCGCAAGAGGTTACCATTTCAATGCGGTGCGGGACGGTCGTTGCAAATTCTGATGCGCCGCACAATCGCGCTGTAACGCCACCTCGACAAGCACCCTGGAATTATTATAGGATTGCATCTTAGAGAGCTAACTTTATTCGGCAAGTGCCCGGGAGGCCGACTATGCTGACGGCAGAGGAAAACGATCTGTTGTGCCGCGTCGAGGGCGATGCGCCGATGGGGCAGATCATGCGCCGCCACTGGATGCCGGCCTGTCTGATCGAAGAGGTCGCCGAACCGGACGGCGCGCCGCTCAAGGTGCGGTTGCTGGGTGAGGATCTCGTGGTGTTTCGCGACAGCGACGGGCGACTTGGTGTCATTGACGAATATTGTCCGCATCGCCGCGTATCGCTGGCTTTCGGCCGCAACGAGGAATGTGGGCTGCGCTGCCTTTATCACGGCTGGAAGATGGACGTTGAGGGAAACGTCGTCGAGATGTCGTCGGAGCCGGCCGAAAGCGGCTTCAAGGAGAAGGTCAAGGTCAAAGCCTATCCGGCCCATGAATGGGGCGGCTTTGTGTGGACCTATATGGGGCCAGCCGAGAGCATGCCGGAATTCGAGCCGCCGGCCTTCGCACCGCATGCGACCACCAAAGTCTCGATCGTCAAGATTCACGTCGGCTGCAACTGGGCGCAGATTCTGGAAGGGCAGATCGATTCGGCGCATTCGTCGAGCCTGCATTCGTCGGACATGAAGCCGGCCAAGGTCGATGCCGCAAAGGCGGCCGATACGCACTGGCTGCGGCCCTCGACCGATAAGGCACCGCGGCTGCAGGTTGAGCGCACGAGCTACGGCTTTCACTATGCCGCCATCCGCCGCCCGATCGCCAATGCCAATACGCACGATTATGTGCGAGTCACGGTCTACGTGGCCCCGTTCACGGCGCTGATCCCGCCGAATAACGAATACAACGTCGCCACGGTGCTGGTGCCGGCCGACGACACAAATACGGTGTTTCACTTCATCGCCTGGAGCGACGAGGGCGGCATCGACCAGGAAGCCTGGCGGAAATTCAATGTCGCCCAGCCCGGCATCGATCTTGATTCATCGTTCCGCAATCTGCGCACCCGCGACAACAATTACCGGCAGGATCGCAAGGCGATGCAGCTCGGCGACTTTACCGGGATCAAGGGCATTCCCAATCAGGACATCGCGATGTGGGAAACCATGGGCAAGATTGCCGACCGGAGCCGCGAGCGGGTCGGCGCGAGCGATCTCGCGGTGGTCGAATTCCGGCGCCTGATGGTCGATGCCGCGCGCGAGATGCAGGAGCGGCAAATCGCGATCGGCCGGACGACCCCGCATGTTCCGCACGTCAATATTCGTTCTTCGGAGGGAGTGGTTCCCAAATCCACGGATTGGCGCACTTTCACCGTCACGCAAAAAGGCGCGGGTGAATCCAAGGTGGCCTGACTAACCAGGCTACCCAATCAAAACGTCTCACAAAGAAGACGGCTCACAGAGGGAGGACTGAATGACACGATTGGCGAAAAAGCCAATATTGGGATCGATTCTGGGACTGGTTGCAGCCGGATTTCTGGCCGGTGCGTTGCCGGCCAGCGCACAGGACAAGCTGAAGCTTGCAGTCGGTCAGCGCGGCAACTGGGATACCTCGATTTCGGAAGTCGGCCAGCGCGCCGGCATCTTCAAGAAGCACGGTCTCGAACTCGAGATTGTCTATACACAAGGTGCCGGCGAGACCCAGCAGGCGGCGATTTCCGGTAGCGTGGATATCGGTGTCGCAGCCGGCATTATGGGCGTGCTCGGGGCCTATTCCAAGGGCGCCCCGGTGCGGGTGATCGGGGCCGAGACGACCGGCGCATCCGACTTGTACTGGTATGTGAAGTCGGATTCGCCCATCAAGTCGCTGAAAGATACCGAGGGCAAGACGCTCGCCTATTCGACCAACGGCTCGTCGACCCATGGCATCGTGACCGCCTTCATCAAGGAGCATGGGCTGAAGGCGAAGCCGACCGCGACCGGGGGGCCTCCGGGAACGCTGACACAGGTGATGTCCGGCCAGATCGATGTGGGCTGGGCCGCGCCGCCATTCGGCCTCGATCAGCTCGACCAGAACCAGATCCGTATCATCGCCAGTGGCAACGATGCCTCGGCATTCAAGGGTCAGACGGTCCGGCTCCTGATGACCACGGCGCCGGTGTTGCAGGCGAAAAAGGACGCCCTGACCCGCTACATGAAGGCATACCGGGAAACCATCGATTTCATGTATACTGATGAGGGGTTGAAGGTTTACGCCGACTGGCTGAACATTCCGCTGGCCAAGGCCCGCCGGACCCGCGACGATTTTTTCCCCAAGGAAGCCGTCAATCCGGACCGGATTACGGGTCTCGATGGAATCGTCAAGGACGCCGTG
>JAEVZN010000493.1 GCA_023392205.1 Pseudomonadota bacterium | reverse complement strand
GCGCACCAGGATATGCCGGTCCGATCGTCAGGTTACAGCCGAAACACTATCGGTGTTCTGCTTATAATATTGTCGGCAATCGCCTTCGCCGTCGGTCCCACAGGCGCGAAGCTCGCATTCGAAAACGGTAGCAACACCCTGACGGTTATAACCTTGCGTGGCGCTATCGGGGCTGCGCTGCTGGGCGTCCTCATAGTCATCTTTCGTCAAGGCTTCCGTATCAGCCGCATCGCCGTCAAGTGGTGCCTGCTGTGCAGCGCGTTTTCAGCGCTGATGATCTATGGGTTCATCGGTTCGGTGGCCTATATCCCGATCAGTGTCGCGGTGCTTATCTTCTTCACACATCCGCTTTCGATTGCGCTGATCGTCCACTGGCGCGGTGGTGACCGCCTGACAGTGACGAAGCTGTTCCTGGGGGTCACGGTGTTCATTGGCCTCGCTCTGGCATTGGGGCCGGCATTTGATACCCTCGACCCGTTCGGTGTCGCACTTGCTGCCCTTGCGGCGGTTACCGTGTGCGGCGCCATCCTTTGCGGGGCTCGCGCTCAGCAATTCGCCACCAGCACGCAAGTGAATTGCTACGTCACCGCAATTACCGGTGCCGTGTTCGCATTGCTGACCGTTGTATTCGGTGCTTGGTCCTTTCCGGTCAATGCGACCGGATGGCTGGGTATCGCCGGAGCCGGAATAGGAATCGCGGTCGCGCTTCTGGCTTTCTTTGCCGCGTTTCGCTACCTCAGTCCTGTGCGTGCCACCATGATGAGCAACATCGAGCCACTGCTAAGTATCCTTTTCGCGGTGGCCGTGCTCGGCGAACGCCTCCAGCCGCTCCAATGGGCTGGCGTCGCAGTGATGATTTCAGCCATTGTGCTATTCGAAGCATCCGATCGCGGCAATAGAGCGGTCATATCCGAGGCTTAGCCGGATTGATCTGTATTGTGTCCGGGCGGGTCAAGTGGCGGTAAACGGGGAAAGCCTGCTCGTTGAAACTGCGGACGCAGATGCGGTTTCAGCTACCAAGTGTCAGAACCGCCACCGGCATATCCTTGAAAAGATTTGCCAGCGTGAGATCTTCTGCGAAGCGACCGTCACGGAGAAGATCGGCCGGATTGCCCTTGGCGCCGAGGTCGATATGTCCGTGCCAATCCCGCGGCCAGTCGCGACCGCCATCCGTGATCTCGGCGAAATGCCGCCCGGCCAGGACGACGATGCGTCGGGTGCCTTTGCTTCTCGCGAAGCCGATAACGCGCGAGGCATGCGCGCCGTCCACATGAAGGGGTTTGTAAGCGCCGTCCCGGAACAGTTCGGCATAAGCATTTCGGATCTGCAGTAATTTCCGTGTCAGCGCCATCTTGATCTGGCCGTCTTGCCAGCGGGCGGCGAGGGCAGGCCAGTCTATCGGATCGGCCAAACTTTGCTGTCGCAGGGCGTAATCCACCGGGCGGCGGTTGTCCGGGTCGACGAGTGACAGATCGAAAAGCTCGGTCCCCTGAAAGAAGTCCGGAACGCCGGGCAGCAATGTCTTGAGTGTGACTTGCGTAAGGGTGTTGAGAGCGCCGAGCAGGGCCGCGCGAGCGGCAAATTGCCCGAAATCCGCGATGAAATCCGCGGCCCGCTCTTTAGACGTGATGCCGGTTACGAAGTCCGTCAGCGCGTCCTCGTAGCCGGGATCGGGCGCGGTCCAACTGGTGTCCTGCTTTCCCTCGCGGGCCGCTTTCACCACATAGGCCCGTATCCGGTTGAGGAAGCTGTCATCGGGTCCGCCCAGCGGCCAGGCACCGATCAGGGCCTGATAGATCATGTATTCGTGGGCCGCCGAAGGCTGCCGTCTGCCCTTGATGTCGCGGACAAACGGCTTGTTCATCTCCGACCATCGCTGGACGGCTGTGTGCCAGCCCCGCGACAATTCCGCCAGAGCAAGGATGCGCATCCGCGCGTCTTCACCGCGTTTTGTGTCGTGGGTCGCGGTCGCGGTGAGGGCGTGCGGGGCCTCCCTGGCTGCGATCGCCTGCCGGTGATGAAAGGTCTGCAAGCTTGCATCGGGGCTCGCTGGCTCACCGCCCACCTCATTCAGCGCCAGCAGGCGGTTGTATCGATAGAACGTCGTATCCTCGAGCGACTTCGCCATCACCGGCCCGGTAAATTGTTGAAGCTTCAGGGCGAAGTCGCGGACCCTAGGACGGCTATATGATGGGTGTTCGCCGAGATCGGTTGTGATGGCCTGAAGGAGAAAATCGAAAATCTCAGGGTCCGGTCCGCGCCATTTGGCGCGCGCTCGCGCGATCACGTCGTTGATGATCGTGCGATCCTGTTCGGACGGGCCGGCGATCGCGATATACGTTCGATAGACCGGAAATTCGAGAACGTAGGCCAGAAGTGCGGCCCGCAGCCTGTCCTCGGTAAAGTCGCGCGTTGCATAGGAGCCAGCGGCTATGCGCGACAGAGCCCGGCTCAACACGCTGAATTCGCTCGCCAGCATGGTGTCGAGCACATTGCGCTTGGCATCGGTCAGCATATCCTCGAATGTCGTGCGTTCTGCGGTGAAGCCGCGCCATGTATTCTCAAGACTGTCCAGTCCACTGTCGTCAAGAAGAACGTGTGAGATGTGGTTCAGTCGCTCATAGCCCGTCGTGCCGGCAACGCCGACAAGCTTCGGCAACGGCTCTTCTTCGCCCAGGATCTTCTCGACAAGTACGTAGAAATGCTGACCGCGCGGCATCTGTCGTACGCGACGCACAAGCTCCTGCAGCCGGCGGGCATATTGAGCCGGGTCGCGCAGGCCGTCGATGTGGTCGAGCCGTAGTCCATGCAGTTTTCCTTCGGCGATCAGGCGTGCCACGAGACCATGCATGTCCCTGAAGGTGCGGGGGTGTTCGGCGCGCAAACCCGCAAGATCATTGATATCGAAAAACCGCCGGTAATTGATGGCGGAAAAGGCCACGCGCCAATAGGCCAGATGGAAATTCTGGCGCTCCAATAGACGGTGCAGGGCGAGCTGGCCGGCTTCGCTCTCGGTGCTGTAGGCGTTCAGCCCACGCGCGATGACGTCCGCGCCGCCTTCGATTGCGGCAAGGGCGCGTTTGAAAGCGGGAGCATCCTTGTAGGACGGGGCGTTGGGGCTGCGGTGCGGTTGGATAAGGCCGATCATGTTCTGGCCTGCTGGCAGATCGTAGGCGTTGGCGGCACCGACAATGGTACGGATCACGTCGCCATAGCGTTGCGGATTGATCGGCAGCTTGTGCTCGAAATACCAGGCCGCGAAGCTGCCATCGTCCGCATCGTATTTCAGTTTGATCTCACCTTTCGACAGGACATCCGCGTAGGGTGCGCCGAGAATTGGCAGCAGGACGCCCGGCTGGTGCCGGTGCGGGAGGCCATTCCAGTCGATATCGAACGATGCCGCATGTGGCGATTTCTGTCCCCATTCCAGCACGTCGAGCCACCAGTGATTGTCGGAATAGCCGACGCCCATATGGTTCGGGACGAAATCCAGAATGAGGCCCATGTCAGCAGAGGTCAGCGCCGCGGACAAACGCTCAAAGCCGTCTTCACCGCCGAGCTCGGGGTAAAGGCGATTGTGGTCGACGATGTCGTAGCCATGCGTGCTGCCGGGGCGGGCAGCAAGAAAGGGCGACGCATACAGATGCGAGATGCCAAGCTCTTTCAGATAGGGGACGAGATCTGCCGCAGCGCCGAAATCGAAGTCTTTGCTCAGTTGCAGCCGGTAGGTGGCCACCGGGACGGCTGCGGGCATCAGCGCTCTCCAATCGTGACAAAGACCGACCATGGCGGCAGACGGGAGGGCGGTTCTCCGCCCCAGACCATCTGGCTACCGACAGGAAGGTCGGCCGGACGCTCCTGCTCACGATAGGAGAGGTTCGCCACAAGGTTCAGTGTCTTGTCGCCAGCCTCCCACGTCGCTCGCAGGACGTCGCCATCCAGATGTGCATTCCCGCCACGGGTCATGCCGGTCAGCAGCGGCACGATATGCTGCTGACGACGTCGCAGCAATTCGCGCGTCTGCGATAGCCGCTCCGCATGCGGCTTAAGCGTAAGCGCATTCCAGTCCAGTGTCGCGAGGTCTCGGGTGGATTTCGCCAATGGGTCAGGGACTTGCCCGTCCAGTTCAGCATAGGCTTCGGAAAATTCTGCTTTTCGTCCGTTGCGCACGGCATCGGCAAGATCGCCCTGAAAATCGCAAAAGAACGGGAAGGGTTCGGTCGCGCCCCATTCCTCGCCCATATAGAGCAGCGGTATGGCCGGGGACAGCAGGAGGATCGTCAAAGCGGCTTCAAGTGCCTCCGGCCTTGCCAGGACACTCAGCCGCTCGCCCAATGCGCGATTGCCGATCTGATCGTGGTTCTGCAGGAAATTGACAAAGGCTGAAGGAGGAAGCTGTCCGCTCGGCTCGCCGCGCGGTGCGCCATGCCGATGGCGGGACGGTTCGCCCTGATAGATAAATCCGTTCGCGAGGCCGCGCGCGATGCGCGGGCCGGGAACATTGTAGTCCTTGTAATAGCCCTGCTGTTCGTTCGTCAGAAGAACATGCCATGCGTGGTGATAATCGTCATTCCATTGAGCGCGGTATCTGCCGTCTGGCCGGATCTGTGCCGGAGCGAGCAGGGACGCAGTGTTATCGTCGTTTTCAAGGACGAGATGGGTCTGGCGCCCTGTCTCGCCGGCGAGCTGTCCGACCGCGACGCTGAGATCATGCAGGAGATGCGGCGTGCCGGGTGTCACAACGGCGTGCACGGCGTCCAGCCGCAAGCCATCGAACCGGAAATCGCGCAGCCAGTACACGGCGTTCTCGATTGCGAAGGTGCGGACCGTCGGGTCCGTATAATCGATCGCGCCGCCCCACGGGGTCTGTTCGTCCGAGAAGAATTGCGGCGCGATGCGGTGCAGATAATTGCCCTCTGGACCGAAGTGATTATAGACGACATCCAGAAAGACCATCAGTCCACGCCGATGAGCGGCATCGATCAGCGCCTTGAGATCGTCGGGACGCCCATAGGCGCTGTCGGGTGCAAACAGCAGAACGCCGTCATAACCCCAGTTCCAGCGTCCGGGAAAATCAGCCAGAGGCATCAGCTCGATTGCCGTGATGCCTGTTTCCACGAGGTGATCGAGGCGGTCGATCGCGGCGCGGTAGGTGCCTTCGGGTGTGAAAGTGCCGACATGCAATTCGTAAAGCACCGTCTCCTGCCAGGGCCGGCCCTTCCAGTCCGGCAATGACCAATTGAATCTCTGGTCGATCACTTCGCTCGGACCATGCACGTCATCAGGCTGAATGCGGGATGCGGGATCGGGGATGAGCAGATCGTCGTCGATCCGAAACTGATAATGCAGGCCTGCACGAGCTTCCGGAACATGCAGCCAGTGCCAGCCGTTGTCTCCGTATGTC
>JAEVZN010000588.1 GCA_023392205.1 Pseudomonadota bacterium | reverse complement strand
ACGCCTGAACGAATTCGGCGAGAAAAACGGATCGTGCTGCCTGATCGAGTCTCATAGCTGTCTTTCAGGTCTAGCGGGGCGCAAGCCCGGTGAATTGGAGTACGGCGGCGACGATCACCACCATGGCGAGCGAAATTGGCAGGAACACCTTCCATCCCAGACGCATCAGCTGATCGTAGCGATAGCGCGGGACAATCGCCTTCACCATGGCGAACATGAAGAACATGAACAGGCATTTGAGGGTGAACCAGACAATTCCGGGCACCCAGGTGAAAGGCGGAAATGGCAGCGGCGACAGCCAGCCGCCCAGAAACAGGATCGTACCGAGCGCGCACATCGTGGCGATGGCGACATATTCGCCCAGCATAAACATCATGTAGGGGGTCGAACCGTATTCGACCATGAAGCCGGCCACGAGTTCCGATTCAGCCTCCACCAGGTCGAACGGCGGCCGGTTGGTCTCCGCCAGGGCCGACACGAAAAAGATGACGAACATCGGCAGCAGCGGCAGCCAGAACCAGTTGAGCAGGCCGAGCGATCCGTTCTGCGCCTCGACAATCGCCGTGAGATTCAGCGAGCCGACGCAAAGCAGCACGGTGATGATGACAAAGCCGATGGAAACTTCGTAGGACACCATTTGCGCCGCCGAGCGCAACGCCGCAAGGAAGGGATATTTCGAATTCGATGCCCAACCGCCCATGATGATGCCGTACACACCGAGCGACGAGATCGCAAAGATATACAGAATGCCGACATTGATGTCGGCAATCACCCACCCCGCATTCACCGGAACGACCGCCCAGGCAGCCAACGCCAGCACGCAGGTCACGAGAGGTGCAAGCAGGAAGATGCCCTTGTTCGCGCCGGCCGGGATCACCGGCTCCTTGAGAAAGAATTTTAAAAGGTCGGCAAAGGATTGCAGTAATCCCCAGGGGCCCACGACATTAGGCCCGCGCCGGATCTGCACAGCGGCCCAGATCTTGCGGTCGGCATAGAGCACATAAGCGATGGCAACGAGCAGGATCGTTATCAGCAGCAGGCTCTGCGCCACCATGATGATCAGAGGCCAGATCCAGGCCCAGAAAAACTCGGTCATTGCCGCCTACTCCGCCGCCGTCAGGGCCGCGCTGCGCTCTGCGAGCGCCGAGCATTCGGCCATGACCACGCTGGCTCGCGCGATCGGATTGGTCAGGTAGAAATCGTCGATGGCCGACACGAACGGCGCCTTGTCCGGCGTGCCCGCCAGTTGCGCCAGCCGCCGCAGATCGCCGCTATCGGAGGGCGTAATCTCCCCGATATGTGCGAGATGCGGGAATGCACTGAACAAATGCTGGCGCAATTGCGGGAGCGAATCGTAGGGCAGCCGCGCATCGAGATAGTCGGACAGCGCGCGGAATATGGCCCAGTCCTCGCGCGCGTCGCCCGGCGCGAAAGATGCGCGCGCCGCCATCTGCACACGCCCCTCGGTGTTGACATAGATGCCGGATTTTTCCGGATAGGCTGCGCCCGGCAGGATGACATCGGCACGGTGCGCACCGGCATCGCCATGTGTGCCGACATAGATGACAAATGGACCGGGCTCGATATCGATCTCGTCGGCGCCCAGCGAGAATACGATATCGACACCGCCTGAAGCCATCTGCAGGGCGGTGCGTCCGCCCTCGCCCGGCACGAAGCCGATATCGAGCGCGCCGACGCGCGATGCCGCATAATGCAGGACCGAAAAGCCGTTCCAGCCGTCCTTCACCGCGCCGATTTCGATGGCGGCACGGGCCGCGAGCGAAGCGATCCTTGCGCCGTCATTTCGGCCGAACGCGGCGGCGCCGATGATCATCAGCGGTCGTTCCGCCTTGCGCAGGATGTCCGCGTAATCGCCGCGACCTTCGGCCACTTCGGCAAGGCTGTCAGGCCCCGAACCGAGATAATGATAGGGGTAGGTCAGGTCGGCCTTTTCCCCGATCAGGGCGATCGGAAAATGGCCCATGCGCCATCGCTTGCGGATCCGCGCGTTGATCAGCGCGGCTTCCTTGCGCGGGTTCGAGCCCACGATCAGAAGCGCGTCCGCAGCCTCGATACCGGGAATAGTGGAATTAAAAATATAAGCCCCACGTCCCCAGCGCGGATCGATCATCGAGCCACGCTGGCGCGCATCGACATTGCGCGAGCCAAGCCGGGCCAGCAGATCCTTCGCCGCGAACATATCCTCGACCGCGCAAAGGTCTCCAGCAATCGCGCCGATCCGGTCGGGTCGCGTCGCCCTGACCTTCTGCGCAATCAGCGCGAACGCTTCGGTCCAGTCCGCAGGGCGCAGCCGGCCACGCTCACGGATATACGGCCGGTCAAGCCGCTGCGCGCGCAGGCCATCGACGACATGGCGAGTCTTGTCGGAAATCCATTCCTCGTTCACGTCCTCGTTGAGGCGCGGCAGGATCCGCATGACCTCACGGCCGCGCGTATCGATGCGGATGGCCGAGCCGACCGCATCCATCACGTCGATGGATTCAGTCTTGTTCAGTTCCCACGGCCGCGCCACAAAGGCGTAGGGCTTCGATGTCAGCGCGCCGACCGGGCAGAGATCGACGACGTTGCTTTGCAGCTCCGACGTCATTGCATGTTCGAGATAAGTCGTGATCTCCATGTCCTCGCCGCGGCCGATGGCGCCGAGCTCCGGCACGCCCGCCACTTCCGTGGCGAAACGGACGCAGCGCGTGCAATGGATACAGCGGTTCATCGAGGTCTTGACCAACGCGCCGATATACTTGTCCTCGACCGCGCGCTTGTTCTCCCAGTAACGCGAGGTGTCGACGCCATAGGCCATCGCCTGATCCTGCAGATCGCATTCACCGCCCTGGTCGCAGATCGGGCAATCGAGCGGATGGTTGATCAGCAGGAATTCCATCACGCCTTCGCGTGCCTTCTTAACCAGCGGCGTACGTGTATGGACGACCGGCGGCTCGCCATTCGGACCGGGACGACAATCGCGCACCGCCCATGCGCAGGACGCAACCGGCTTCGGAGACCCCTTCAGCTCAACGAGACACATGCGGCAATTGCCGGCAATCGACAGCCGCTCGTGGAAGCAGAAACGCGGAATCTCCGCGCCCGCCGCTTCGCAGGCTTGCAGCAGCGTGTAATCCGCCGGGACGTCGATCTCGATGCCGTCAACGAGCAGCTTGGTCATCGGCAGCCGCCTTGCATGCGCGAATGTGCGTTCATGTGCACCGTCATCATCCCCAGAGCCACGCCGCCAGCATGGAACAAGCCGCCACCACAGCTCCGATATAGGCCACCATCGGACCGATACCGTCGGCGCCCTGCTTCCAGATCGCAGCGCCGAGCGCCACGAAGATCATCGCAAGCGGAAGCGTCGCCACCAAGGCCTGAGGTCCCGTCATGGTGCCGCTGCTCATGACATAGGCGAACGATCCGGCGAAAAACACCGCGCCGCAGGCGATGACAAGCTTGCCGAAGCGCACCCTGTCTGCATCGGAACGGATCGGCCGCTTTGGCGGCGGAACGTATTGATGCGGCTTGGGCGGGATATCGTAGGTCATCGCAGTCATTCCGCAGCCACCATCACCGGTTCGCTGTGCGGATTGGCGGCATATTCGTCGATACGCCGTTCGATCTCATGACGGAAATGCCGGATCAATCCCTGGATCGGCCATGCCGCCGCATCGCCCAAAGCACAGATCGTATGCCCTTCCACCTGGGTGGTGACTTCCAGCAATTGATCGATCTCGCGCTTCTGCGCGCGGCCCTCGGCCATGCGCATCATCACGCGCCACATCCACCCCGTTCCCTCGCGGCACGGTGTGCATTGTCCGCAACTTTCGTGCTTGTAGAAATACGACAGCCGCGCGATGGCGCGCACGATGTCGGTCGACTTGTCCATGACGATCACGGCCGCGGTGCCGAGGCCCGATTTCAGGTTCCGCAGCGTATCGAAATCCATGTAGAGGTCGCCGTCGCATTGCGACGCGGGAATAAGCGGCACCGATGAACCGCCCGGAATTACCGCCAGCAGATTATCCCATCCGCCGCGAATGCCGCCGCAATGTGTCTCGACCAGTTCGCGGAACGTGACGCCCATCGCCTCTTCGACATTGCAGGGGGCATTCACATGCCCTGAAATGCAGAACAGCTTGGTGCCGGTATTGTTGGGCCGGCCGATGCCGGCGAACCAGGCCGCACCGCGCCGCATGATGTCCGGCGCAACGGCGATCGATTCCACATTGTTGACGGTCGTCGGGCAGCCATACAACCCGACATTGGCCGGGAATGGTGGCTTCAGCCGCGGCATGCCCTTCTTGCCTTCGAGGCTTTCGAGCAACGCCGTCTCTTCGCCGCAGATATAGGCTCCGGCGCCGTGATGGACGTAGACGTCGAAGTCGTAGCCGTTGACATTGTTCTTGCCGATCAGCCGTGCCTCATAGGCCTGGTCGATCGCCGCCTGTAGTGTCTCGCGCTCCCGGATAAATTCGCCGCGCACATAGATATACGCGGCCACCGCGCCCATCGCGAAGCCCGCGATCAGGCAGCCCTCCACGAGCAGATGCGGATCATGCCGCATGATCTCGCGGTCCTTGCAGGTGCCGGGTTCGGATTCGTCGGCATTGACCACCAGATAGCTCGGACGCCCATCCTTGCTTTCCTTGGGCATGAACGACCATTTCATGCCGGTCGGAAAGCCCGCGCCGCCCCGTCCGCGCAGGCCCGATGCCTTCATCTCGTTGATGATGCCGTCGCGGCCACGTTCGAGGATCGACTTGGTGCCATCCCAGGCGCCGCGCGCACGCGCGCCCTTGAGGCCCCAGTCATGCTGGCCATAGAGGTTTTTGAAGATGCGGTCGCGATCAGCCAGCATGGTTCAATTGCCCGGTTTGTCGCCGACATCGCTGGTCGGCCGCCAGCCGGTCGCCAGTTTCTTGGCCTGATCGATCCACTTGTCGCGCACAGCGCGGCCCTTGAATCCTTCGAGATGCTCGTCGACCCAGCGCAGATTCATATCGGTCCATGACGCAATCTGATCGAAATGGAAAACACCCAGCCGATGCAGCAGATTCTCAAGCTTTGGACCTACGCCCCAGATCAGCTTAAGATCGTCGGCCTGTCCGCCGCGTGCGGCGCGCAGCAATTCCGGCTTGAACTCGTCGGAAAGGGGTGCTTCCTCGCTCACGGCTTGCGTCGTCTTGCGCACCGAGACGCCCTCTTTCGCGGCCGCCCTGGCGAGCGTGTCGACGGCGGCCGGGGCTTCGCGAACATTGGCTTCCGCTGCCGGCTTTTTCGGTGCCGCGTCCGTGAGGGCGTCCCCGGTAGGCCGTCCGCTTCCGCCCTCGCGGATCGACGGCGATTGCAGCAGCGTGGTCAGGCCGCCTTGCGGTCCGGAAAATTGACGGTCGATCTGGGGGCCGGGGGCGACATGCTTGCCCGCAGCAAGATCGTCGAGAATCCGGGCGAAACTTTCCGGCGTCATATCCTCATAGAAATCGTAATTGATCTGGGCCATCGGCGCATTCACGCATGCCCCAAGGCATTCCACTTCGACCCATGACAGCGCGCCGTCCGGGGTCACATCGAACTGGTGACCGATCCGCCGCTCGCAAACCTTTTTCAGATCTTCCGCCCCCCGCAGCATGCAGGGTGTCGTGCCGCAGAGCTGGACATGATGCCGGCCCACCGGCGCCAGATTGAACATTGTGTAGAAGGTGGCGATTTCCATCACGCGAATGTTCGCCATGTTCAGGAATTCGGCGACATAGCGAATGGCGACTTCCGGCACCCAGCCGCCGCATTGCTCCTGCGCCTTCCACAATAGCGGGATGACCGCCGAGGCC
>JAEVZN010000583.1 GCA_023392205.1 Pseudomonadota bacterium | reverse complement strand
GGACTGATTGCCACTTATGGCTGGCAGATCGCGCTGTTTGCGTTCGCCGCCGCCGTGCTGCTGGTGCTGCCCTTCTCGCTGGCGCTGGCGACGCAACCGGCGCGGCGCGCAGCCGATACGCTGGCCGAGGCGCCGCAATCGCTGCGCCATGCCTTGCGCGAAGCCTTCGGCCACCGCTCCTATGTGCTGCTGGTGCTAGGCTTCTTCACCTGCGGATTCCAGCTCGCTTTCATCACCGCGCATCTGCCCGCCTATCTGATCGACCGTGGCCTGTCCGTGCAGGTCGGCGGCTGGGTAATCGCGGTGATCGGCCTGTTCAACATCGTGGGCTCGCTGGCCTCGGGCTGGCTCGGCAATGTGATGCCCAAGCGCTATATCCTCGCTGCGCTATATTTCGCGCGCGCGTTGTCGATCGCGGTCTTCATCGCGGTGCCGCTGACGACGACAACGGCCTTGCTGTTCGGGGTTGCGACCGGACTGACCTGGCTGTCCACCGTGCCGCCGACATCGGGTCTGGTGGCGCTGATGTTCGGCACGCGCTGGCTGGCCATGCTGTTCGGGTTTGCGTTTTTCAGCCATCAGGTCGGCGGATTTCTCGGCGTCCTGCTGGGCGGTCTCGCCTTTGAGGCGACCGGCTCCTACCTTCCGGTCTGGTATCTGGCGATCGCGTTTGGCATTGCGTCCGCCATCATAAATCTGCCCATTGTCGAAAAGCCCGTGGTGCGGCCAGGCGTGGCTCCCGCCGGTGTCGGAGAAACGCGATGACAATGTCCCCGCAAATGCGCCGCGCCGCGTGGCAATCGATTCCCGTCATCGTGATCTGCGGCTGCCTGGTCGCGATGATCGGCTTCGGCCCGCGTTCCACGCTCGGCTTCTTCCTGACGCCGATGTCGGCGGCCAATGGCTGGGGCCGCGATGTGTTCGCGCTGGCGCTGGCTTTGCAGATGCTGTTGTGGGGCGCGGCGCAGCCTTTTGTCGGCGCCATTGCCGACCGCTTCGGGCCGGTGCTCGTGCTGTGCGTCGGCGCGCTGCTTTATGCGGTGGGATTTGCCTGGATGGCCTATGCGGCGACGCCGGGCGAAATGTATCTCTCCGGCGGTGTGCTGGTCGGCTTCGGGCTGGCCGGATCGTCCTTCACGGTGGTGATCGGCGCGTTTGGAAAATTACTGCCGCCGCAATGGCGCGCCCTCTCGTTCGGGCTCGGCACTGCCGCCGGTTCCTTCGGCCAGTTCCTGTTCTCGCCGCTGGCGATCGGGCTTAATGCCAGTTTCGACTGGCAGACGACGCTCTTGATCTTCTCCGCCGTGGTGCTGCTGATCCTGCCATTGTCACTGGCGCTGGCGACGCCGCGAGAGGTGGTCGTGCCGCATCAGCCGCGCCCGCAATCGGTGCGTGAGGCGATGCGCGAGGCGCTCGGCCATGCGAGCTATGTCTATCTCGTTCTCGGCTTTTTCTCCTGCGGCTTCCAGGTTTTCTTCATCACCGTGCATCTGCCGGCCTATCTGGTAGATCGCGGATTGTCGGCCGATATCGGCGCCATCACCGTCGGTGTGATCGGCCTGTTCAACATCATCGGCTCGATCTCGGCGGGCTATCTGTCGAACCGCATCCCGAAGCGCTATCTGCTCGCCGGTATCTATTTCCTGCGCTCGGTGGCGATCGCGATCTTCATCATGGTGCCGGCCAGCGCCACGACCTCGATCGTGTTCGGCGCGGTGATCGGCTTGCTCTGGCTTTCGACCGTGCCGCCCACTAATGCGCTGGTGGCGGTAATGTTCGGCACGCGCTGGCTGACCATGCTGGCGGGCTTCGCATTTTTCAGCCATCAGGTCGGCGGGTTCCTCGGCGTCTGGCTGGGTGGCGTGATGTTCGAGCGCACCGGCTCCTACGATGTGATCTGGTGGATCGCGATCCTGCTTGGCATTCTGTCGGCGCTTATCAATCTGCCGATCAAGGAGCGGCCGGTCGAGCGTCCGGCACCCGCTGGCGCTGCCGGTTGACGCACAGGCTTCAAGACGCGAGGACATGAAGTGCCGACATTCAAAGCCATCGTCATCGACAAGACCGACAGCGGCCAGAGCGTCGCTTTGCGGGATTTCGACGAGAAGGACCTGATGGACGGCGACGTCACGGTCGCGGTCTCGCATTCCACCATCAATTACAAGGACGGCCTCGCGATCACCGGAAAGGCGCCGGTGGTGCGACGCTTTCCGATGATTGCCGGCGTCGACTTTGCGGGCGTGGTCACGCAATCCACGCATCCGGACTGGAAAACCGGCGACAACGTCATCTGCAACGGCTTTGGCCTCGGCGAAACGCATCTGGGTGCCTATGCGCAGGTCGCGCGGGTGAAGGGCGATTGGCTGGTGCGGCGGCCGGAGGGCATCAGCGCGCATGAGGCGATGGCCTTCGGCACCGCCGGCTATACCGCGATGCTCTGCGTGATGGCGCTGGAAAAAGCCGGCGTGGTGCCGGGGGCGGGGCCTGTGGTCGTGACCGGCGCCGCAGGCGGCGTAGGCTCGGTGGCGGTGGCGCTGCTGGCGCAACTGGGCTTCGAGGTGATCGCTTCGACCGGCCGGATGAACGAGGCGGAATATTTGCAGGGTCTGGGCGCCGCGAGCGTGATCGACCGCGCCGAACTGAGTGCGAAGCCGAAGCCGCTCGCCAAAGAGCGCTTCGCAGCGGGCGTCGATACCGTCGGCTCGACGACGCTCGCCAATGTCCTGTCGATGACGCGCTACGGCGGCGCTGTTGCAGCCTGCGGGCTGGCGGGCGGCATGGACCTGCCGACCAGCGTGGCGCCGTTTATTTTGCGCGGGGTGTCGCTATTGGGCATCGATTCGGTGATGTGCCCGCTTGAGACCCGCAAGGCGGCGTGGAAAAGGCTGGAATCTGACCTCGACCGGCGGAAATTGGCCGCAATGACCACGGAAATTCCACTGGCGCAGGTCGTCGAGACCGCGCCAACGATCGTCGGCGGGGGGGTGCGCGGTCGAATCGTAGTCAATATCCAGTAAACCTCTTCAGGATTTGGCTACGAAGTTCGGGCACAGTCGCCGTCTGTTATGGTAAGAGGCGGGTTAACGGACCTGCCCAGCAAACGGGGATTGGCATGGTATTGCGTTTTGGAGCGTTGCTCGCAGCCGCATTTGTGGCTGTCCCTGCTCATGCTCAACAGATG
This sequence comes from Pseudomonadota bacterium, assembly GCA_023392205.1. Classification (GTDB taxonomy): domain Bacteria; phylum Pseudomonadota; class Alphaproteobacteria; order Rhizobiales; family Xanthobacteraceae; genus Pseudorhodoplanes. The sequence continues at coordinate 856 of JAEVZN010000583.1, read as the reverse complement.
AATGCGGCCGAGGCGCGCAGCTTCGTAGTCGGCAAGATGTTCTCCTATCAATGCTTCGAAGGCACCCGAGGGGCCGGACGGATCATGGAGAACGGCGCTGTCGCCGGCACGATCCAGTTCCGCGGCGATGGCGGAACCCGCTATGCGGTGCTGCCGGCCAACACGCTGCGTGTGGTCGGCGACCGGGTCTGTGCGACGGTCAAGGGGTTGCCTTTCGAACCCTGTTTCAACCTGATCAAGACCAGCGCCAGTTCCTTCCGCGGGTCGCTGTCGGGTCTCGGTTTCGCCTATTGCGATTTCACCCGCCGCGACCGGCCGATGGTGGCGTCCGCCGCTCCGCGCTCGCGGGCTGCGCGGTCGCGTGACGAGGATGCAGGCCCGTCCGAGACCTCGTCGGTGCGTCTGCCGGACCCGAAGCCGGCCGAGGCCCGCCCGGTCGAGACCAAGCCGGTCGAAGCCAAGGAATTGCCGGCGCCGGCCGGTGACGGTGAGCCGCTCAAGCTTCGCTCCACGACCGAATAAGGCGCCACCTTCCGAAGATTGCGGCTTGCGGATGTTTCCGCGAGCCGGTCTTACGCCGTGACATCGCTCACGGCGGGGTTCGGCCGCTGCGGCGGAAACAGCAGCCGCTGATAGACCCAGCCGATCCCCATCAGCACCAGTCCGAGGCAGATCAGCGACAGCGCGCGATAAACGCCGCCGACATCGGCGAGATCGTGCAGGAACACCTTGATCACTGTCAGCGTCACCACCGCCGCCGAGGCGAAGCGTGCCGGCTGCGATTTCAGCAATACGCCCGCCAGCAGAAGCAGCACGCCGAAGGCGAGCCACACCGCCGAATAGGTGTAGTCCTCCG
>JAEVZN010000541.1 GCA_023392205.1 Pseudomonadota bacterium | reverse complement strand
GTGCCATTCAGCCCGTAAACGGCGATCGCCAGGCCGGCAATTCCATCAGACGATTGTGCCAGCTTCCCACAGCCGGAAACTCGTCGATTGGGATGCCTGCGCGGCTCGCATATGGCAGCGTGGTCGCAACCACGAAATCGGCGACGGTAAGCTGGTCGTCGAGGAGGTAGCGGCGATCCGTCAGGTGGTCGTTCAATATACCCGCGTAGCGACGGACATAGCCCGTCGCCTCCTTCACCGCATCGGGGTCCGGTTGCCCGATTCCGAATTCGGCGCGGATGATGTTCTCGAAATAGAGCTGGCCCGCAAAGCGCGAGAAGTGGTCGGCGCTCCAGTTGAACCATTTGACGATCTCCACCTGACGCTCGTCACGCGGCCAGATGTCTGAATCCGCCTTCATCGCCAGATAGCAGATGATCGCGTTGGACTCCCAAAGGCTGCGGTCTCCATCCACCAGAGCCGGCGCCTTTCCATTGGGGTTGATGGCCAGAAACTCCGGCGCGCGCTGCTCGCCCTTCTTGAGGTCCACGCGGCGAAAGTCGACATCGAGACCGACATAGCGTGCGACAGCGCAGGTTTTGTACGAATTCATCGTCTCGGCGAAATAGAGCTTCTTTTGCAATCCCTTCCTCGAATAGCGCTGCCCGCGACCATTGCGCTGCAACCGGCGGATGCATGAAAGCTCATTTCATATCAAAAAGCAACTTTCTAATTTTAAAATAATACTAAATCTCTCGATCCGCTAAACCGGTTCCGCGAAAGCTATCTCCCCGTGACAACGGGTGCGGCCGCATTTGCGGTGGATTCCCTCCACCGCCAAACGATCCGCCTTCCGCTCGGCCCGTCGACGCGTTAGTGGTTAGGCGCGGTGGCGGGCCGAGCGATTCGATTTTATGACAGCAACCAGAGCTCACACTCCGGCTGGCAATTTATCCTTGGGCAAGCGGATTTCTGTTGCCCGGATTTTGCTCCCTCTTTTCGGTCTTGCCCTTGCAGCCTGTTCGCAGACGGACAGCCGGCTCGATCGCTCTTCGCTGGCGAACGACGTCGAGGCGCAGCAGGCCATTATCCTGCCGCCGCCGGGTGGTCCTGCGATCGTCGGCGTGATCGAGCGGCGCTACGCGAATGCAATCCAGCAGGACATCGCCCTGGCGACCAGTTCGGCCGTGCCCGGGCAGAATCTTCTGCGCGTACAGATATTCGGTCCGGTGGGGGCCGAGGGTGGCGACACCCGATTGCCGGACACCCCGCTTTCGGAGGCAGGTATCGGCCGGGAAATGCGCCGGGCCTTGCCGGGCATCGCCATGCAGCGCTCGCCTCTCTACACGCAGAACAGCTATGGGCCTTTCGGCTACGCGCTCGGTCGCCGGGGCGCGCGCGACCTTTGCCTCTATGCCTGGCAGCGCATTACCGGCAGCAAGAGCGGTGCGCCGTTCGCCAACATGGGTACGGTTCAGCTCAGGCTGCGGCTGTGTCAGGCCGGCGCGAGCGAGCAATCGCTGCTGGCCGTCATGTACGGCTACACCGTAAACACCTCTTTCGCCGCTACGGCGTGGAACCCCTATGGGAAGCCGCCGCCGGCAGACCAGCGTCTGGGAAACACCGGCCAGCCGATCCAGCCGAACGGGCCTTTCGGGTTCGAGGCCACGCTGGAAGCGCCTCCTGCCCCGCCGCCTCCACCGGTGCGGCGTCGGGCGCCGGCGTCGGCAAGACAGGAAATCCCCGCACCTCCGCCGGGTGCTCCAGTCGTACCGCCACCTCCCGGCGATGCCCAGCAAAGCGCGCCGCCCATTGTGCCGCCGCCACCAACCCAATAGGCGGCCCTGCAACCTGAATGCGATCGACATTTTACCAAGGATTAAGCAGAATCAGAGGTTTAGCGCGCGCGATCCTAGAAATGCCGAACAATCGCGCCTTGTTCTGCAAAGGCGGCATGTCTGCTTGGACAATGGACCTGGTGACGCGCCTGAGTAATTCGAATTACCGAAGGCGTACGGCATGAGCAAACTCCTCCTCGGTCTGGTCTGGGCAATCGTGGCAGCCTGCGTGATCTTCATCGTCGCGTTGCCGATCAACCTTCAGACCCACCTCATCGCCGGCGCGATCGTGCTGACGATGATGATGACGCTGAAAATTCTGCGGCCCGGCGGAACATGGCGGCTGATCGCGCTCGCGTTGGGTACGGCAATCGTCCTGCGCTACGTCTACTGGCGCACGACCAGCACGATCCCGCCGGTCAGCCAGCTTGAGAACTTCATACCGGGACTGCTGCTTTATCTCGCCGAGATGTACAGCGTGTTCATGCTGGCGCTCAGCCTGTTCATCGTCGCAAAGCCGCTTCCCTCGCGCGCGGCGAGCCCGATAGACGATGCCGACCTACCATTCGTCGATGTCTTCATACCCAGCTACAACGAGGAGCCGGCGCTGCTGGCCGACACCATCGCGGCAGCCAAGGCGATGGACTATCCGCAGGAACGGTTGACCGTATGGCTGCTCGACGACGGCGGAACAGTCCAGAAGCGCAATGCCGTCAACATCATCGAAGCCCAAGCGGCGGGTGAACGCCACGAGGAACTGAAGCAGCTCTGCGCGGATCTCGGCGCAAACTACCTGACCCGCGAGCGCAACGAGCATGCCAAGGCCGGCAATCTCAACAACGGGCTCGCAAATTCCACGGGACAGCTCGTGGCCGTGTTCGATGCAGACCATGCGCCGGCGCGCAGTTTCCTGCGCGAAACGGTCGGCTATTTCGCCGAGGATCCGCGCCTCTTCCTTGTGCAGACGCCGCACTTCTTCCTCAATCCCGATCCGCTGGAACGGAACCTGAAGACGTTCGATACGATGCCCTCCGAGAACGAGATGTTCTACGGCATCATCCAGCGGGGCCTCGACAAGTGGAACGCCTCGTTCTTCTGCGGCTCTGCCGCGGTGTTGCGCCGCGAGGCACTGGAGGAGACCGACGGCTTTTCCGGCATCAGCATCACGGAAGACTGCGAGACGGCTGTCGAACTTCATTCACGCGGCTGGAACAGCGTCTATGTCGACAAGCCGCTGATCGC
>JAEVZN010000539.1 GCA_023392205.1 Pseudomonadota bacterium | reverse complement strand
TCGGAAGCGCCCGGCGGTACCCCCGCCGGGCGCTTTGCTGTAAAGGGGACGCGTTCAAAGGAAGCATCATGCGCATTATCGGCCTTGCGGGGTGGAGCGGTTCGGGCAAAACCACCTTGCTCACCCGCGTGATCCCTCGCCTGACGGAAGGCGGATTGCGGGTCTCGACCCTGAAACACGCCCATCACGGTTTCGACCTCGACCAGCCGGGCAAGGATTCGCATGCGCACCGCACGGCTGGAGCGACCGAAGTCCTGATCGCGTCCGCGCGCCGCTTCGCCATCATGCACGAATTACGCGGCGCTCCCGAACCGCATCTGATGGATCTGCTGGCGCGGCTTGCGCCGGTCGATCTGGTGATCGTCGAGGGTTACAAGCGCGAACGCATCCCGAAGATCGAGATTCATCGTGCCGAAACCGGCAAGCCGCTTATTCATCCCGATGACAACATGATCGTCGCCATCGCCTCCGACAGCCCTTTGCCGCAGGCGAAGGTGCCGGTTGTGAACATCGACGACATCGCGACCATCGCGCAATTGCTGATCGATCGCGCGGTTCCGATCGAGGACATCCGGGAGCCGGCGGGGGTGTCGTAGATGGCGCAACTCACCGACGATTGCTTCGCCTTTTCCGGACCGCTGCTGCCCGTCGACGAATTGCAGCAGATCATCCGCGAGCGCATCTCGCCCGTATCTGAAACCGAGACGATAACGCTCAACAATGCGCAGGGGCGCGTCTTGTCGGCCGATATCGTGGCGCCGATCTCATTGCCGCCTTTCGACAATTCGGCGGTCGACGGCTATGCCGTGCGGCATGCCGACCTCAATGCGGAGCGTGAGACCCGGCTGCCTATCGCCGACCGCGTGACCGCGGGACGCGCCGCGGCGCAGCCGCTCGCTCCATCGCAGGCGATCCGCATTTTCACCGGGGCACCGATGCCCGACGGCGCCGATACCGTTTTCATGCAGGAAGATTGCCGCGTCGAGGATGACGCGGTGATCCTGCCGCCCGGCCTGAAGCGCGGCGCGAACCGCCGCCTTGCCGGCGAGGATGTGCCCGCCGGGCGAGCGGTGTTGCGCGACGGGCGCAGATTGTCGGTTGCCGATCTTGCGCTTGTGGCGGGCCTCGGCCTCACAGCTTGCAACGTGAGGCGGCGAATCAAGGTGGCGCTGTTTTCCACCGGCGACGAGGTGGCCGAACCCGGACATCCGCTGCCGCCCGCCGCCCTCTACGATGCCAACCGGACCCTGCTCTCGGGCCTGATCGGACGTCTTGGGGGCGAGGTGACCGATCTCGGGATTCTTGCCGATGACCCTGCAATCCTGACGCCTGCGCTGCGGGCCGCGGCATCCGGCCACGATCTCGTGCTCACAACCGGTGGCGTGTCGACCGGCGAAGCCGATCATGTCCGCGATGCGGTGGAAGCCTGCGGCCGGCTTGTGTTCTGGCGCGTCGCGATCAAGCCCGGCCGCCCGGTGGCCATGGGTGTGATCCCGCATGTTGCCGACCCCGCACAGAGCGCAGCTTTTGTCGGCCTGCCCGGCAATCCGGTGGCGGCCTTCGTGACGTTTTTCAGGGTGGTGCGGCCGCTGATCATGCGGCTCTCCGGTGCGCACGACCCGCAACCGATTCCGTTGCCGGTACGCGCCGGCTTTGCCTACCGCAAGAAGGAAGGACGCCGCGAATATGTCCGCGTGGCGTTGCGCAAGTTGCCCGATGGCGGGATCGAAGCCAACAAGCATCCGCAGGACGGTGCCGGCGTCATCACGTCACTCACCGAAACCGATGGGCTGGTGGAACTGCCCGAAAACGTCACGACAGTCGAGGCGGGCTCGACCGTCGGCTTCATTCCATACACCTCGATCATCGACTGAACCCGCAAAAAAGGCCGGTCCTGTTCAGGACCGGCCGTTGTTACGCGTCGATGTCGACAGCGTTGGCTTGGATATCAGAGGCGAACGCCAGTCGTGACGAAGGCGACCTCCGCAGGCTCCTGGAAGCGCTCAAGCACGAACCAGCCGCCGATGGCGAGAACCAGAATGGCCGCACAAGCTGCAAGAAAACTGCTCATAATCCCACCTCTCCTCGGAATTCTTCGAATAACTCTAATGAGAATATGGGGAGCATTCAAGCTGATCGCGCGCCGCCCTCCTGCGCCGCGATAAGTTCGGCACGGCTGCGGTCTTCCGGCGTGTTGACGTTGAAAAAGGGATCGACCGGCCGGTCCGGCCATTCGGCAATCGCAATGCCGTGCCGCGCCGTCCAGACCTCGATCTTGTGAAGCCCCTCCACGCGCAAGGCATGACGCAGATCGTCGCGCAGGCTCACATCCCAGATCCCCGCCACCGGATGGCGCCAGTCGCCCGATCTGGCACAGGCCAAGGGTGTACCGTCTTCCAGGCGCGCCCGATGCAGGCGCGCGACCAGATCGCCCGGCAGGAAAGGGCAATCGCCCGGCACACTGGCCATCCATTTCAGGTCCGGCCGGTGCACCGCCATCCAGTCGAGCCCGGCCAGGATGCCGGCCAGCGGCCCCGCGAAATCCGGGATCTCGTCCGGCACCACAGGCAGACCGAAGCGCGCAAAACGGGCCGGATCTCCATTGGCATTGAGGATCATCCCGTCGCATTGCGGGATCAGGGTCTCGAGGACACGATCGAGAATGGCGCGGCCGCCGATCTCGATCAGCGCCTTGTCGCCGCCGCCCATGCGGCGCGCAAGACCACCGGCGAGGACAAGCCCGAGCGTCGGTGCGTCCGTCATGCCCCGGATTGCGCCGCGCCAGAGAGCATGAGAACGCCCGGAGCGACAAATCTAGTCTTCATGCATCGCGGCCTTGCGCCGGGTCTTGGCGCTCTCATCCTCGACATAGGCGAGATCCTGATCGAACACGATACGGTCGAACCCGGCCAGCGCGGTAAAGCGCTTGCCGCGCGCGCGGCCGACGAGTGTGAGATTGGCCTTGCGCGCAAGCTCGACGCCCCAGGCGGTGAAGCCCGAGCGCGCCACCAATACGGGGATGCCCATGCGCACGGTCTTGAGGACCATCTCGGACGTCAGCCGGCCGGTCGTGTAGAAAATCTTGTCCTGCGGCTCAACCTTCTCGCGAAACATCCAGCCCGCGATCTTGTCCACGGCGTTGTGGCGGCCGACATCTTCCATATAGACCAGCGGGCGGTCCTGCATCGCCAGCACGCAGCCGTGAATGGCGCCCGCCTCAAGATACAGCGACGGCGTAGTATTGATTTTCTGCGTCAGCGCATAGAGCCACGATGTCCGGAATTCCACCGCTGGCAGCGCGACATTGTCCAGCGCTTCCATCAGGTCGCCGAATGCCGTGCCCTGCGCGCAGCCAGATGTCTGCACGCGCTTTCTCAGCTTCTCTTCATAATCGGTCGTACGCTCCGTGCGCACCACGACCACCGACAATTCCTCGTCGTAATCGACATCGGTGACGATATCGTCGGGCTGCAGCATGTTCTGGTTCAGCAGATATCCGATGGCGAGATAATCGGGATGATCGCCGATGGTCATCGACGTGACGATTTCCTGCGCATTGAGGTAGATCGTCAGCGGCCGCTCGACCGTCACCAGCGTGTCGATCGGCTGACCGGTCTGGTCGATGCCCTGCACGCGCTCCGTCAGCCGCGGGTCCTGCGGATCGGGCCGGATCAGATAATCGTCGTTCTGCGCCATGATCTCTCAGCAATCAGCCGAACAATTTCATTCCGGGCGGCAGCGGCAGACCGCCGGTCAGGTCCTTCATCTTGTCCGCCATGACGGCTTCCGATTTCCTGCGCGCATCCGCGTGCGCGGTCACCAACAGGTCTTCGAGAATTTCCTTTTCTTCAGGCTTCATCAGGGTGTCGTCGATCTTCACGGATTTCAGGTCGCCCTTCCCCGACAGGGTCACCGTGACCACGCCGCCGCCGGATACGCCCTCCACCTGCATCGCCTCGAGCTCGGCCTGCATCGATTGCATCTTCGATTGCAGTTCGGTCGCCTTCTTCATCATGCCCATGAAATCGGCCATCGATCATCCTTCCCTGTCGTCGTCACCATCTTCGAAATTCTCATCACCATCGGGCATTTCGCCGTCGGAGATAAGCGGCTCCGCATCGGGCGGACGCACCGCAACGATTTCGGCGCCCGGAAAACGCTGCAACACGGCCTGCACCAGAGGATCGCCACGCACGCCCTGCTTCAGCTCCGCCTCGCGCGCTTCGATCTGCGCCTTCAAGGTCGGCTGGCCGGGATCGCGCGACAGCACCACCACCCATTGCCGGCCGGTCCAGGCCGAAATCTTCGCAGACAAATCGTTGACCAGCGTGCGTTGCGCGCCCGGTTCCAATGCGATTTCCAGCTTGCCATCTTCACAACGCACCAGCCGCACGTCGCGTTCAAGCGCCGCCTTGAGTTGCAGGTCGCGACGATCGGCAGCTAGTTTTACCAGATCTTCGAACGTGCCGATGCGCAATGTCGTTTCCGCAGCCGCCTGCGGTGCGGCCTGCAAAGCCGGCGACATCACGGCGCGTGGCGTGCCGCGCGGCGCTTCGCTGCGTGCATTGGCAAGCCCTGTTGCCGATGGCGCCGATGGCAGGGCGCCCGCACCACCGCCATTTGCCGGCCGCGCCGGCATGCCCGCTTCCGGCGCGCCTTGCGCGATCATGCGGATGGCTTCGTCCGGCGTCGGCATGTCGGCCGCATAGGCAATCCGGACCAGCAGCATTTCCGCAGCCGCGATCGGCCGCGCCGCCTGCTGAACCTCCGCCAGTCCCTTCAGCAGCATCTGCCAGGTGCGGGACAGCACCCGCATGGACAAGGCCAAGGCGAAGGCACGGCCACGTGTGCGTTCGGACTCGCTCAGCGACAGGTCGTCGGCCACGGCGGGCACGAGCTTCACGCGCGTGACGAAATGGGTGAATTCGGCAAGATCGGACAGGATGACTGCCGGATCGGCGCCGGAATCATACTGGTCGCGCAATTCCGCGAGGACCGCCGGCATGTCGCCGCGCAACAGCATCTCGAACAGGTCGACCACGCGCGAACGGTCCGCCAGGCCCAGCATCTGCCGGACATCCTCGGCGCGCACTTCGCCCGCCGCATGCGCAATCGCCTGATCGAACAGCGAGAGCGAATCGCGCACCGAGCCTTCCGCCGCGCGCGCGATGAGCGCCAGCGCTTCGGTTTCGGCTGTGACCTTTTCCTTCTCAGCGATGCCTGCAAGATGGCGCACCAGGAGATCGCCATCGACACGCCGCAGGTCGAAGCGCTGACAGCGCGACAGCACCGTAATCGGCACTTTGCGGATTTCTGTGGTCGCGAATACGAATTTGGCGTGCGGCGGCGGCTCTTCCAGCGTCTTGAGCAGCGCATTGAAGGCCGCGCCCGACAGCATGTGCACTTCGTCGAGGATGTAGACCTTGTAGCGCGCGGAGACCGGCGCATAGCGTACCGCGTCGTTGATCTGGCGGACGTCGTCGACGCTGTTATGCGAGGCTGCGTCCATTTCATGGACGTCGATATGACGGCTCTCGATGATCGCCTGGCAATGCTCGCCCATCACCGGCATGTCGATGGTCGGCCCCTGCACAGAACCGTCCGGCAATTGGTAATTCAGCGCACGCGCCAGAATACGGGCGGTCGTGGTCTTGCCGACCCCGCCCACGCCGGTCAGGATCCAGGCCTGTGGAATGCGGCCGGTCTCGAACGCGTTTGACACGGTGCGGACCATCGCATCCTGCCCGATCAGGTCGGCGAATGTCGAAGGCCGGTAGCGCCGCGCGAGCACGCGATAGCCGCCCGCGCCCTGCGGCGCAGCCGGCTCCGGCGGTCGAGTGCTGGCGTCGCTCATTTTGCGTCGGCGCGTCCCGCGGCGCCGGCGCACGGCCAGGCCCCCGTGGTGCTGGCGAAAAAAGTGGGTGGCTGACGAGCGGCCCGAACCGGCGCTCGTTAGGGCG
>JAEVZN010000496.1 GCA_023392205.1 Pseudomonadota bacterium | reverse complement strand
GAGATATGGTTCGCGGTATTCGCGATCTCGATGCCGTCGCCACCCTTGTAATTGCTCTGCATCCGGTGCGTCGCGCCGAGAATATAGTCGATATTCTCGTTCGGCTTGCCGGCGGTGAAGACCGAGCCCATGAAGCGCCCACTATTGGACCCGGCCATTCCGGCGAAGGTGGTGGCGAAACGCTCGCCGGGGTTCAGGATATCGTCGGCATCCTTGGTGCGGAACGACACCACGCCGCCGATCGCGCCCGATCCGTAGATGTTCGCGGTCGGTCCGCGCACTATATCGACGCCGCCGAGCAATTCAGGTTCGAGGAAGAAGCCGCCATTCGCATTGTGACCGCTGCGCTGATAATTCTGCCGCGCACCGTCGACGATCACCGCCACGCGTCCGAAATCCTGCAGACCGCGGATATTGATCGAGGTTTCCGGGTTGTCGCCGCGTTCCTGGAAGGTGACGCCCGGTGTATTGTAGAAGATATCCGACAGGCGCTTGGCGGACACGGTGTTGATCGTGTCGAGCGTGATCACGCTCACCGGCGCAAGCGCGTCAATGGCGCGCTCCTCGGTCCGGCTTGCGGAGACGGTGATCGTGTCGAGCGCGACCGGAGTCTGCGCAAAAGCGGGCGAATGTCCCGCAATCATCATGGCACCGACAGATGCCCCACACAAAAGTTGAATACGCCGGTTGCGACGTAACCGCGACATGGCAGCCCCCGAAATTGTTGTCTATTGCTCGGCTGGCGGGCGCGCGGCTGCGGCTTGCTGGCTGTCTTTGCCGGCAATCCACCGGCGATATCAGCTAACGAATGCAGATCGGCGGAGTCAACAAATCGCCACACAATGGTGCGGATTGATCGCGGCCGTGGGCCAGATGCAACCAACTGAATTGATTCCAAAAAGCAGTCTCGACTGAAGCAATTCTAAACTGACCGGCCAGTCTGTACCGAATCTAAATCATAATGGGTGACGGCCACGTACTTCTGGCTAAATTGCATGGCTTGCAAAGGCAGGCTTACATTCAATGACGCAGGACAGCCGCGCGCGAGCGCAACACATCGTCGATAGCGGCACGAGCACGGAAGGCGCAAGCGCGGACGCAACTTCGCACACACGCAGGATCGCCATTATCGACCAGCAAATCGACAGCCGCGAAATCTTCACCAATACGCGGGAGGTCATGATCGCGCACGGCAAGGATGTCTATCGCCTGCGGCTGACCGCTCAGAACAAACTGATCCTGACGAAATGAACATGCGATTGCGTAATATGGCGCTGGCTGTTGTTGCCGGCGCAGGTCTCGCGGCCTTTGCCTCCGTGTCCTTCGCGGAGCCCGTGCGGGATGCCGGCGGCCGCAACGTCGAGGTTGCCGATGCCTCGCGGGTCATCTCGATCGGCGGCTCGGTCACGGAAATTCTCTATGCGCTCGGGCAGAGCGAACGCGTGGTGGCGGTAGATACGACAAGCCTGTTTCCGCCCGAGGCGCTGAAATCCAAACCCAATGTCGGCTATTTCCGGCAATTGTCGCCGGAAGGCGTGATCGGACTGGCGCCGTCGGTGATCCTTGCCGTCGAGGGGGCCGGTCCGAAGGAAGCCGTGTCGGTGCTGCAGGCGGCATCCATCCCGTTCGTGCAGGTGCCCGATCACTTCAGCGGCGAGGGCATCATCGACAAGATCAGGATCGTGGCCAAGGCCGTGGGAGCAGAGCGTGCAGGCGAATGCCTGGCGCAACAGGTCGCAGGCGATCTGCAGAGCATGGCCGCGCTGCGCCAGTCGATCAAAAGGCCCATGCGAACGGTCTTCATCCTGTCCTTCATGAACGGGCGTCCCATGGTTGCAGGCCGCAACACCGCAGCCGATGGCGTGATGCGCATGGCCGGCGCGGTGAATGCATTCGATAGTTTCGAGGGCTACAAGCTGGTCAGCGACGAGGCATTGGTCGCGGCGGCGCCGGAAGCCGTGGTGGCCATGCAGCGTCCGGGCCTCGATCTCGATGCAAAGGCTGTGTTCGGCCATGCCGCATTCCGGCCGACACCCGCCGCCGCCAATGACCGCTTTCTGGCGATGGACGGGCTGTATCTGCTGGGCTTCGGCCCGCGTACTGCGCATGCCGCGCGCGACCTGAGCCTCTGGCTCTATCCGGATCTGAAATCTCCGGTCCTGCCGTCGGACAATGCCGCCGGTTCCGCTCCGTGCAAGTCGTAGGCGCGGCTTTCGCCGGTCAGGTGCTGTCCGTGCGGCGGCGACCGGCGCCGCTGCTTGTGTTCACGCTGCTGACATTGTTGCTGGTGTCGGTCGCCATCATGTCGGCCATGGTCGGTGCGGCGGGCATTCCGCTCGGGCGGCTGTTCGCCGCCCTGGTCGGCTCGGGCGACGATCCGGCCTTGCTCGCCCGCGATCAGCTTGTGCTTTTCTCGATCCGGCTGCCGCGCATCGCGGTCGCCATGACGGTCGGGGCGCTGCTGGCGCTGGCCGGTGCGATCATGCAGGGTCTGTTTCGCAATCCGCTGGCCGATCCCAGCCTGGTCGGCGTATCAAGCGGTGCGGGCCTTGCCGCCGCTTCAACTATCGTGCTCGGCGACCGCTTCCTGTCCGCGAGCTTTGGCCCGCTGCCTTTCGAGGTGCTGCCGGTCGCCGCTTTTGTCGGCGCACTTGCGGCGACGGCGGCCCTGTACCGCATCGCCACCCATAGCGGCCGCACCTCCATCGGCGTGTTCCTGCTCGGCGGTCTTGCGATTGCCGCGCTCGCCAATGCCGGGACCGGACTTCTGGTCTTTGTCGCCGACGACCGTCAATTGCGCGACGTGACCTTCTGGCTGCTCGGCTCGCTGGCAGGCTCCACCTGGCCGAAGGTCGGCGCCGTTCTGCCATTCATGATCGCAGCGATCGTCGCGCTGCCGCTGATCGCGCGTGGGCTCGACCTTCTGGTGCTGGGCGAGGCGGAAGCCTTTCACGCCGGCGTGCCGCTGCAGCGGCTGAAGATGGTGGCCATCGTGCTGGTTTCGGCGGCGACGGGCGCTGCAGTTTCGGTGTCGGGGCTGATCGGGTTTGTCGGCATCGTTGTGCCGCATCTCCTGCGGCTGATGATCGGACCGGCGCATGGGAAACTGCTGCCGGCCTCGATGCTGCTCGGCGCGGCGCTGATGCTGTGCGCGGATACGGCGGCGCGGCTGATGGCGGCGCCTGCCGAAGTGCCGATCGGCATCATCACGGCTGCGATCGGCGCGCCGTTCTTTCTGGCGCTGCTGCTGCGCCAGCGATCGGCAGCGACATTGTGAACGCGCTGATCGAGGTGACGCGCGCGGTTGTGCGCGCCGGCGAGCGCACGATCCTGCAAGGTGTCGATCTGTCCGTGCAGGCGGGCGAAGTGGTGGCGTTGGTCGGTCCGAACGGCGCAGGAAAGTCCACGCTGCTGCGCGCGATTTCCGGCGATCTCGCGCTGTCCGAAGGGCGTATCGCCATCAAGGGCCGCGACCTTGCCGATTATGCGCCGCGCGAACTGGCGCAGAACCGCGCGGTGCTCTCGCAGCATACGCATGTGAGCTTCGATTTTCTGGTCGAGGAGATCGTCGCCATGGGCGCCGACATGGCGCGGCCGGCATCCTGGGTGCGCGAGCATGCGGCGCAGGCAATGGCGCAATGTGACGTCGCGCATCTCGCCGGCCGTGCGGTGACCAGGCTCTCGGGCGGCGAGCAGCAACGCGTGCATCTGGCGCGCGCGCTGTTGCAGATGCGCTCGGCCGACGAGAAGCACCGGCCGGGCATTCTGCTGCTCGACGAGCCGACCGCAAGCCTCGACCTCAATCATCAATTGCGCACCGCCGAAATGGTGCGCGAGATTGCGCGCAATGGTGCGGCTGTGCTGCTGGTGATCCACGATCTCAATCTCGCGGCCATGCTGGCCGATCGCGTCGCCATGATGAAGGACGGCAATATCGCCGCGACCGGAACGGCCCGCGAGGTGATCTGCAATGCGGTGATGCAGGACGTGTTTGCGGTGCGCGATGCGGTGGGACTTGCGCCCGCGCCCGGCATGCCGTTCGTGCTGCCGCAATCCATGCGGCGCGTGGACGGCTAGCTTTCTTTCTGCGGAGTGTCGAAGAAGCGCGTCAGCGCGTCGATCTCGCTTCTCTCGCCGGCATGGTCGTTCGCCAGCATCTGATAATGCGCGGCAATCGCCTCATACATGGCGCGCCCAGGCACATCGCCGTTGAAGCGCGCGATCTCCTCCATCTCCGCTACCCAGCGATAGGCCTTCGGATACATGTCCGGCACGGAGCGCGTGAAATACGCGAGCAGGTTCGGCTGGCTGTGCGCAAGCTCGGCCTTGAGCGCCTCGGCGGCGCCGGCGCGGGCGGCGGCCAGCATCATCGCAGAGCCGATGGCGGTGAGGCCCTTGGTGATTCCGGCATAGGACATTTTCAGCGCCGAGGCGGCGCCGACCGGCCCGTCCAGTACGCGGGTCACGAGCCCATATTCCTCGAGCCGTGCGACCGCCGCAACAGCCCCGACCTCGCCGGAGAGATAGAAGACCGGTCCGTCATATCCCTTGCGCGGCGGTCCGCCGATGATGCCGCCATCGACAAAGCCGCAGCCGGTGCGCGCGATCACGGCGGCAATGTCCTTCACGGTATCCGGATTGACGGCGTTGCAATCGGCATAGACCGGTTTCTTCTCGACCGCCGCGAGAACCGGCAAGAGCCTCTGCGCCAGCGTGAGCGCGTCGCCGGGCGGCACGATGGAGAGCACGATATCGGCCTGGCCAAGTTCGACATCGGTTGCGGCGATCATTCCGGCCGCCTTCGCGCGCGCGGCGCTGGCGGCGCTGCGGCCTTCGAGCGAGGTCAGCACCCGCATGCCGTTCTCGTGCAGCCGCGCAGCCGTCGCTGCGCCCATGGCGCCCGGCGCGATGATGGCGATGGTGAGCGATGCGGCCATCATGATGCTCCTGCGTCAGCAGAGAGAGTTCGGCGAAACGGCTCTGAAGACCGTTACCCCTTGTCCAGCCCGTAAAGCGTATGCAGCGTGCGCACCGCGAGTTCGGTATAGGCAGCGTCGATCAGCACCGAGAACTTGATCTCGGATGTGGTGATGGCGCGGATGTTGATGTTGCGCTCCGACAAAGCCTTGAATGCCCGCGCGGCCACACCGGCATGGCTGCGCATGCCGATGCCGATCACCGACACCTTGGCGACATCGGTGGCGCTGTCGATGCGCTCGTAGCCGATCGAATCCTTCGCCTTGCCGATCACATCCAGCGCACGCTGATATTCCGACGCAGGCACCGTGAAGGTGAGATCGGTGGTCTTGCCGTCGGCGGACACGTTCTGCACGATCATGTCGACATTGATATTCGTGTCAGCCAGCGGGCCGAAGATCGCCGCCGCCACGCCCGGCTTGTCCTGCACATTGCGGATCGAGACCTGCGCTTCCTCCTTGGAGAAGGCGATCCCGGTGACGACCTGTTGCTCCACAATATCCTCCTCGTCGCAGATCAGCGTGCCCGGCGGCACGCCGTGCGGATCGATGTCTTCGGGCTTTTCGAAACTGGAGCGCACGAAGATCTTGACCTTGTGCACCATGCCGAGTTCCACCGAACGGACCTGCAGCACCTTGGCGCCGAGCGAGGCCAGTTCCAGCATTTCCTCGAATGCCACCTTGTCGAGTCGGCGCGCCTTCGGGACCACGCGCGGATCGGTGGTGTAGACGCCGTCGACATCGGTATAGATGTCGCAGCGGTCCGCCTCGATGGCGGCGGCAATTGCAACCGCCGATGTATCCGACCCGCCGCGGCCAAGCGTGGTGATGCGCCCGGTTTCGGCATGGATGCCCTGGAAGCCCGCGATCACGGCGACTTCCTTGCGCTCGCGGAAGCGCTTGACGATTTCCGAGCCATTGACGCCCGCGATGCGGGCCGAGCCATGGGCTTCCGAGGTCATGATCGGGATCTG
>JAEVZN010000435.1 GCA_023392205.1 Pseudomonadota bacterium | reverse complement strand
CGATCGCCCTGAGGAGTTCCGGTGTGATCCGCTTCTCGATCAGGCGATGCAGCGGCCAGGTGTCCAGCAGGCTTTCGCCCCGGCCTCCGATTTCGAAAATGTCGATGGCGCTGATCGTGGTGTAGGAATCCCGGACCTGATCGTCATAAGCCGGTCCGAGAAAGGCAAAAGGCGCAATTAGCGCGCCGGTGCTGACGCCCGTGACCAACGCGAATGGCGGCCGCGTGCCGGCCTTGCTCCAGCCGCCCAGCAATCCCGCCCCGAATGCCCCATCCTCGCCACCTGTCGACAGCGCCAGCCACGCGCCGCGTGTCTTCGGCAAGGCGGCGCGATAGGCCTTCTCGGAATCGGCCCAGAAGCGGGCCTCAGGCATTCCGGCAACGGTGGCGATGGCCTGATCCGCGTCGGTAAAGACAGTGCGTGGCGGCAGGCCTTCGGGAGCGCCGTCTTCCTCGGCGACAGGCTCCGGTTCCGGAGCCTTTTTCTTCGGCGCGGCCCTTTTCTTCGCCGGAGGCTTGGCCTGGCTGGACAGGACATCGACGGAGGCGGGCGCAACGGATGCGCCCCGTGTCTTCGCGTCTGCCAGTGTGGAAGCCAGCAGCGCGGCGAACACGAACGCGCCCGTCCATCGAATCATTTTCATCGCGCGCAGATGCATCGCAGAATGTTGTCGCATGGCCAGACCGCTTGCAAATTGAACCTGTGCGACGAAGCCGCTCATACACATACGATAAGAATATGACGCGACGGGCGCTGCGACCCCGGCAGCAATGCCCATTTCTTCATCCGAGGCCAGCTACGCCGGAGCGTTGCACGAAAGCTGCATATCCGACTTTCCGGGCGCTTGCGGGCGTGGAATCGGTGCGCTAAGGCTCCGCCGCCAGCTTCTTGGAACGAATCCGGGGTACAGGACGTCCGGCATGTTGCGCTGCGGGGGCGGCCACTACCTCAGACCTGTTCCCGTGACGGTTCCGGTCCGTGGAAAGACGCCGGGGGCTGAGAGGGACGAATGAGTGACATCTTGTCGGACTATCTTCCGCTCGCCGTCTTTATCGGCGTGGCGCTCGGCCTGAGCGGCATTTTGCTGATCGCCCCGTTCCTCGTCGCCTACAAGCAGCCCGATCCGGAGAAGATGTCGGCCTACGAATGCGGCTTCAATGCGTTCGACGACGCCCGGATGAAGTTTGACGTGCGCTTCTATCTGGTGGCCATCCTTTTCATCATTTTCGACCTCGAAGTCGCATTCCTGTTCCCCTGGGCCGTCAGTTTCGGACAGATCGGGCTGTTCGGGTTCTGGTCGATGATGGTCTTCCTTGCGGTACTGACCATCGGCTTTATCTATGAATGGAAGAAGGGGGCGCTCGAATGGGATTGACGAGCGAGCCATGACAGCCCTGACATCACCCCCCGCCACCGGACTCCTCGATCCGCGCACCGGACAGCCGATCGGCGCCGACGATCCGTTCTATACCGGGGTCAATGCGGAACTCGCGGACAAGGGTTTCCTGGTCACGACGGCCGACGACCTGATCACCTGGGCGCGCACCGGTTCGCTGATGTGGATGACCTTCGGCCTGGCCTGCTGTGCCGTAGAGATGATGCAGATGTCCATGCCGCGCTATGATGCGGAACGGTTCGGCTTCGCGCCGCGGGCCAGCCCGCGCCAGTCCGACGTGATGATCGTTGCCGGTACGCTGACCAACAAGATGGCGCCCGCCTTGCGCAAGGTCTACGACCAGATGCCGGAGCCGCGTTACGTCATCTCCATGGGCTCCTGCGCCAATGGCGGCGGCTATTATCATTACTCCTACGCGGTCGTGCGCGGCTGCGATCGCATTGTGCCGGTGGACATCTATGTGCCCGGCTGTCCGCCGACGGCGGAGGCGCTGTTGT
This sequence comes from Pseudomonadota bacterium, assembly GCA_023392205.1. GTDB lineage: Bacteria > Pseudomonadota > Alphaproteobacteria > Rhizobiales > Xanthobacteraceae > Pseudorhodoplanes. Next base: position 2,548 of record JAEVZN010000435.1, on the reverse strand, counting down.
ATGGGGTGATGCTACTGCAGAGGAAGATTCGTCGCGTCGGAACGATCGAGCGCTGAGATGCACGAGAGCCTTCAAACGATTGGCGAAGCCATTGCCATCGGTCTACCGGAGTCCGTGACCGGTTTCGAGATCGCCCATGGCGAACTCAATGTCTCGGCCAGGGCCGCGGATATCTTGCAGGTCGTTCGCTTTTTGCGCGACGATCCGCGCTGCCAGTTCTGGAACATCATCGACGTCACTGCGGTCGACTGGCCTCAGCGGGCGCAGCGCTTCGATGTAGTCTATCATTTCCTGTCGCCGAAGCTGAATGCGCGGGTCCGGATAAAGGTCATGACCGACGAGCGGACACCCGTTCCGTCGATAATTTCCGAGTTCCCCGGCGCCGACTGGTTCGAGCGCGAAGCCTATGACCTCTATGGCGTCCTCTTCACCGGCCATCCGGACATGCGTCGGCTGCTCACCGATTACGGCTTTGAGGGCCATCCGCTGCGCAAGGATTTCCCGCTGACCGGGTTTGTCGAGGTGCGTTACGACGATGCCGAGAAGCGCGTCGTGTACGAGCCGGTGCGTCTCAATCAGGAATTCCGCAATTTCGATTTTCTCTCGCCATGGGAAGGCACCGAATATCCGTTGCCCGGCGACGAGAAGGCGCGTGCAGAGGGCAGCAAGCTGACCGGCGAGCCGGACAAGAAGGTGCCGTCATGAGGTTCATGTTCGGACCCGGCTTGGTCGTGCCCGCTGCCGCTCGGGCGATGAAGGCGAGGGCCACCTGATGGCATCGGCGCAGCAGCAATCCGGCGGATGCCTGTGCGGCGCGGTGCGGTTTACCGTGACGCCTGCCGACAGCGAAGTGGGCGTGTGCCATTGCAACATGTGCCGGCGATGGTCGGCCGGGCCGTTCATGGTGCGCGATTGTGGAACGACGCTGAAGGTCGAGGACGAGACGAAGGTCGGCGCCTATCGCTCGTCCGAATGGGCGGAGCGGGGCTTCTGCAAGGCCTGCGGCACGCCGCTCTATTACCGGTTGATCGAGAAGAACTCGTATTTCGTGTCGGCTGAAGCGTTGGATGACGTGAAGGATCTCTCCTTCACCACGCAAATCTTCATCGATGAGAAGCCGGCCTATTACGACTTTGCTAACAAGACGAACAACATGACCGGCGCCGAAGTGTTTGCCCAGTTTGCGCCGGGCGGCGACGAGGCCAAGGGATAAGACAATGGCCGAGACTTCCGCCGAACGTAATTTCACGATCAATTTCGGTCCGCAGCATCCGGCCGCTCACGGGGTGTTGCGCCTTGTGCTGGAGCTCGACGGGGAGATCGTCGCGCGCGTCGATCCGCATATCGGCCTGCTTCATCGTGGCACCGAGAAGCTGATCGAGCAGAAGACCTATCTGCAGGCGATCCCGTATTTCGACCGGCTCGATTATGTCGCGCCGATGAATCAGGAACATGCCTTCTGCCTCGCCGCGGAGCGCCTGCTGAAACTCGATGTGCCGCGGCGCGGGCAATTGATCCGCGTATTGTTCTGCGAAATCGGCCGCATCCTGTCGCACCTGCTCAACGTCACGACGCAGGCCATGGATGTGGGCGCGCTGACGCCGCCGCTCTGGGGGTTCGAGCCGCGCGAACAGTTGATGGCCTTCTACGAACGCGCATCCGGTTCCCGGATGCATGCGGCCTATTTCCGGGTCGGCGGCGTGCATCAGGATTTGCCGCCCGCGCTGATCGACGACATCTACAATTGGTGCGATCCGTTCCTGAAGACCGTCGATGACATCGACGCGCTCCTGACGGGCAATCGGATCTTCAAGCAGCGCAATGTCGATATCGGCGTGGTGTCGCTTGAGGATGCGTGGAAATGGGGTTTCTCCGGCGTCATGGTACGCGGCTCGGGCGCTGTCTGGGACTTGCGCAAGAACCAGCCCTACGAGTGTTACGCCGAGATGGATTTCGATATTCCCATCGGCAAGAACGGCGATTGCTACGACCGCTATCTGATCCGTATGGAAGAGATGCGGCAGTCGGTCCGCATCATGAAACAATGCGTCGAATTGCTGCGCGCGCCGGACGGGCAGGGCCGTGTATCCGCGGATGACCAGAAGATCGTGCCTCCCAAACGCGCCGAAATGAAGCGCTCGATGGAAGCGCTGATTCATCACTTCAAGCTTTATACCGAAGGCTTCCATGTCCCGGCCGGCGAAGTCTATGCCGCCGTGGAAGCCCCCAAGGGCGAGTTCGGTGTCTATCTGGTCGCCGACGGCACCAACAAACCCTACAAGTGCAAGATCCGGCCTCCGGGTTTCGCGCATCTTCAAGCGATGGATTTTCTCTGCAAGGGGCACATGCTGGCCGACGTTTCCGCGATTCTGGGCTCGATCGATATCGTGTTCGGGGAGGTGGATCGCTGATGGCCGTTCGTCGCCTTGCACCGAAGGAATTGCAGCCGAAGGACTTTGCCTTCACGCCCGAGAATATGGAATGGGCGCGCGGGCAGCTTGCGAAATATCCCGATGGTCGGCAGGCCTCGGCGGTCATCCCGCTATTG
>JAEVZN010000427.1 GCA_023392205.1 Pseudomonadota bacterium | reverse complement strand
CTCGTCCGTCCGGTCCTCTTCGTGCCGCCGTCCATGCTCGCCTCGGATCTGATGACCCGCATGCAGGCGAGCCGCATCCAGATGGCGCTGGTGATCGACGAGTATGGCGGCACCGACGGTCTTGTCTCGCTCGAGGACATCATCGAGATGGTGGTCGGCGACATCGAGGATGAGCATGACGACGAGGAGCCCATGATCACCCAGTCCGGCGAGGGCGTCTTCGTGGTCGACGCACGGGCCGAGATCGATGAGGTCGCGCGCATGGTGGGCGAGGGCTTCGCGCCCGGTGAACATGGCGAGTATGTCGATTCCATCGGCGGTCTGATCTTTACCGCTCTCGGCAGGGTTCCCACGCGCGGCGAGGTCGTCCAGGCGATCCCGGGCTTCGAGTTCCACGTGCTCGACGCGGACCCCAGGCGGGTCAAGCGGGTGCGTATCGTCCAGACCAAGGCGGGCGAACGGCGGCGGCGGGTGCAGCGAACCGCCGATGCCGCCTGATCGGTAGCCGAAACCGGGCGGCAGGTTTCGCCCCAGCCTTCGATGATCTAGGCTCCCGCAGATTCGATTCGGAGTTGCTGATCAGCCGATGGAGCGCCTTGCCGACCAGGTGATACTCTTGTGGGGTTGGCGGCAAGCACTCCTTGCGCTGCTGGCCGGCGCCCTATTGGCACTCGGCCAGGCGCCTTTCGACTTCTTCGCCGTCGGCTTCGTGTCCTTCACGCTGCTCGTCTGGCTGCTGGATGGTATCGGGACCCCGCCGGGTCGCGGCTGGTTCAAGGCCGGGCTTCCGGCCTTTGCCGTCGGATGGTGGTTCGGCTTCGGCTATTTTCTTGCGGGTCTGTTCTGGGTGGGAAACGCGCTTCTGGTCGAAGCGGAGGATTTTGCCTGGGCTTTTCCCCTGGCAGTCATACTGCTTCCCGCAGGACTGGCGATTTTCTATGGCCTGGCAACGCTGGCGGCCCGGCTGGTGTGGAGCGACGATCTCGGCCGCATTCCCGCATTGGCCGTGGCCTTCGGTGGCGCTGAATGTCTTCGGGCCACGGTTTTCACGGGTTTTCCCTGGAATGCGGTGGGCTACGTCGCCATGCCGATTCCCCTGCTCATGCAGTCGGTCGTGCTGACGGGTTTGTTCGGCATGAGCGCGCTGGCGGTATTCGTTTTCGCGACGCCGGCGCTCCTCGCCAATCGCCGTCATTTGCGAGGCGGGGTGGCGCTGGCGATACTGCTCGTCCTCGCTCATGCCGGCTATGGTTCGTGGCGGCTTACGCAGGTGGGTGCTGATGACGCCCAGACTCTTTCCGTTCGCATCATCCAGCCGACGATCGATCAGATCGAAAAATGGGATGGCGCAGCCCGTGACCGCATCTTCTCCAAATTCCTCGAGCTTTCCGCGCTTCCGCCTGCCGAGGGAGCAGCACCGCCCCAACTGATCGTGTGGCCAGAGACCTCCTTTCCGTTTCTCCTGACCGATCGGCCGGATGCTTTAGTGGCACTGTCCGAACTGCTCCAGGAAGGACAAATGCTGGCGGCGGGGGCTGTGCGGGTCGAAGGGACCGTTTCCGATGGCGGCATCCGCTATTACAACTCAATTCTGATGATCAACGATCAGGGCGAGATCGTCGACGGGTACGACAAGGTTCATCTGGTACCTTTTGGGGAGTATATCCCGTTCGAGCATCTTCTGGCCCGCGTCGGCCTGCGCCAACTTGTCCAGGCTTTCCCGGCCTTCACAGCAGGTACCCAGCGTCGCACGCTGGACGCCGGAGAGGGCATCCGGCTGCTGCCCTTCATCTGCTACGAGATCATCTTCCCCTCCGAGAACGGCCTGGCCTCGGAATCCAACGTTATCATCAACGTGACCAATGACGCTTGGTTCGGCGACACGCCAGGGCCCTACCAGCATTTTCGCCAGGCCCAGATCCGTTCCGTTATGCTGGGCCTTCCGATGGTCCGCGCGGCGAACAATGGTGTCTCCGGCGTAGTGGATCCGTATGGTCGGGTCGTCGATGCGTTTCGACTGGATGCAGTCGGCGCCCTCGACGTTGACATATCGCTGACCAGCGCATCGCCACAGATCGCCAATGTGACCCGCTGGGGCGAGGCATTTGTCTTTTTCGCCCTAGTTCTGTTGATTGTTGCCACTGGGGCCGCATCGCGGCGCCGGGTGAATTGACAGTTGATATATTACGCCATCATATGAGATTCGTTGATGGACTCGGAACCCGCCTGATCGGCTCGCAATTGGCTCGGACACAAACGCCAGTGAGGATTGGGCGGTGGGGGTGACCGGGTAGGAGGGTTGGCGTACATATGGCTGATACCAAGAAGAAGCCGAATCCGATCGACACGCATGTCGGCAGCCGCATAAGATTACGACGCAATATGCTGGGCATGAGTCAGGAGAAGCTCGGCGAGAGCCTTGGGATCACCTTTCAACAGATACAGAAATACGAGAAGGGTACCAACCGGGTAGGCGCGAGCCGGCTCCAGGCGATCTCGTCCATTCTAGGAGTCCCCGTCTCCTTCTTTTTCGAGGACGCGCCAGGCCAACTCGCCTCCGGCGGCTTTGCCGAGAGCCAGAGCACCGATTTCGTGGTGGATTTCCTGAGCAGCACGGAGGGTTTGCAGCTCAACCGCGCCTTCGTAAAGATTCGCGATGCCAAGGTCAGACGCAAGGTGGGCGAGCTGGTCAAGGCGCTGTCTGCCCAGGAAGATGAGTGAACGACTCGGAGCGCCGTCGCCGGCACGAATTCCGGATTCTCTGAACCTCTCAAACGTCGAACACAGGCCCGCATCGACACCCCTCGTCCCGGAGCATTTGGCTGCACAGCCTTGACGGTATCGCGGTGGCTTGTCTAACAGTTCGTGCCCTGCCAGCTGGGTCAGCTGGCAATTTCACTTTCGAGAGGGGGACACCCGCTTTGCGCCAGAATTTCCTGTTTACATCCGAATCCGTTTCCGAGGGCCATCCCGACAAGGTGTGCGACCGCATCTCGGACGAGATCGTCGATCTCTGCTACCGTGAGATGAAGAAGGTCAAGCCGGAGGACGCGCAGCGTTACGCTGAGGTCTCTGCGACCGATCCTTCGAAGATCCGCGTTGCCTGCGAAACGCTGACGACGACCAACCGCGTCGTGATCGCCGGCGAGGTACGCGTGCCGCACACGCTGCTGAAGAAGGACAAGGACGGCAACGTGCTGACAGACAAGCGCGGCGAGCCGATGCTCAACCCGTCGAAGTTCCGCTCGGCCGCGCGCAAGGCGATCCGCGCGATCGGCTACGAGCAGGACGGTTTTCACTGGAAGACGGCGCGTATCGACGTACTTCTGCACGCC
>JAEVZN010000342.1 GCA_023392205.1 Pseudomonadota bacterium | reverse complement strand
TTCGTGGTGGGCTTACTACGAACTCGGCTGGGGCGGCTGGTGGTTCTGGGACCCGGTTGAGAATGCCTCGTTGATGCCGTGGATCACCGGCACCGCGCTTCTGCATTCGGCGGTGGTGATGGAGAAGCGCAACGCGCTGAAAGTCTGGACCATCCTGCTGGCGATCCTGACCTTCTCGCTGTCGTTGCTCGGGACGTTCCTCGTGCGCTCCGGCGTGCTCACCTCGGTACATACCTTCGCCACCGATCCGAGCCGCGGCGTGTTCATCCTGATGATCCTGATCTTCTTCATCGGCGGCTCGCTGGCGCTTTATGCCTGGCGTGCGCCGATGCTCAAGCAGGGCGGCATCTTTGCGCCGATCTCGCGCGAGGGCGCGCTGGTCTTCAACAATCTCTTCCTCACCACGGCCTGCGCGACGGTTTTCATCGGCACGCTGTATCCGCTGGCGCTGGAAGCGCTGACCGGCGACAAGATTTCCGTCGGCGCGCCGTTCTTCAACGCGACCTTCGGACCGCTTTTCCTGCCGCTGATGATCGCGATGCCGTTCGGCACGTTGCTGGCTTGGAAGCGCGGCGATCTTTATGCGGCCGCGCAGCGGCTGATGTGGGCCTTCGCGGCGGCGTTGGTTGCGATCGGCATCACCTTCGCCATCGTGCGCGGCGGACCGGTGCTGGCGCCGTTCATGATCGGCATTGCCGTGTTCACGATGCTCGGCGCGCTGGTCGATCTCATCGAGCGCACGCAATTGTTCCGGGCGCCGATCGCCACATCATGGCGGCGGGCGCGCGGCTTGCCGCGTTCGGTTTTCGGCACGGCCATTGCGCATTTCGGGGTCGGTGTGTGTCTGCTCGGCGTTGCCGGCGAGGCCTTCTACAATTCCGAGCGCATTCTGGCGATGAAGCCCGGCCAGAACGTCACGATCAGCGGCTACGATCTCACCTTCGACAGCATGGTGCAGCGCGCCGGTCCGAACTTCCGCGAACAGGCCGCGCAGTTCACCGTCACCGAAGACGGCCGCAAACTTGGTACGATGCTGCCCTCCAAGCGCACCTTTGCCGCACGCAGCATGACCACGACCGAAGCCGCATTAATGACGCGTGGCTTCAGCCAGATTTATCTGTCGCTCGGCGATACCGGCGACGATGGCAGCATCGCCGTGCGGCTCTATCACAAGCCGCTGGTGCTGCTGATCTGGCTCGGCACGCTGGTCATGGTGCTCGGCGGCGGCCTCTCGCTGTCGGATCGCCGTCTGCGGGTCGGCGCCCCGCGCGCCGCGCGCAGGACCGGCAAGACCCCCGCGCCATCGATGCAGCCGGCGGAGTAGGGCTTTGCGCCTCATTCGCCTGATACTCATGGCTCTGCTGCTGGCGCTGCAGCCGCATCCGATTTTTGCCGTGCAGCCGGACGAAATCCTTGCCGATCCCGCGCTTGAACAGCGCGCGCGCAATCTTTCCAAGGAATTGCGCTGCATGGTCTGCCAGAACCAGTCCATCGACGATTCCGATGCGCCTCTGGCACGCGACCTGCGCCTTCTGGTGCGCGAGCGATTGCAGGCCGGCGACAGCGACCGCCAGGTGATGGATTTCCTCACCGACCGCTATGGCGAATTTGTGCTGCTCAAGCCGCCGGTGAATGCGCGCACGTTTCTGCTATGGGCGCTTCCCGCCGGCATTCTGCTGTTCGGTGCCGCGATGCTGCTGACGATGATGCGCCGCCGCCGGCGCAGCGAGACGGATGATTCGGCACCTAAGGCGGTACCTTTGTCCGCGGATGAACGGGCGAGGATCGGCCGGCTGCTTGACGAGGACCCGCGGGTTCGCAGTTAAGCCTCTGTTCTGAAAGGCGCTTTCAGGGCGCCGCCGCAATTACCAAAGTTTAATCCCACCGACAGGTCGCCGTAAGGCGGCGCCCCCCATGTTTGGCATCGAACGGTGCGGACGGGTGCGGCCAACAAAGTCCTCCCAACACCGGTATCGAAGCTGAAAGATGGAGTGACGCGATGACATCCAAATTGCCCGAAACGACGGGCGGCTTTTTGAAGGGACGCCGGGCTTTACTGCTCGGAACGACGATTTTGAGTTTTGGTGCGGCGGCCTTGTTCGTCGCCCCCGATGCGGCCCGCAGCCCCGCGGTCGCGCAGAACGTGAAGCAGCAGGCCCAGACGGTCGAGCGTCCGGTTGGATTCGCCGACATTGTCGAGAAGGTGAAGCCTGCCGTGATTTCTGTTCGCGTCAAGATGAACGCGAGCGCACAGAATTCCTCGTTTGAAGGCCAGCTTCCGCAGGGCTTCGAGCGTTTCTTCCGCCGCTTTGGCGCGCCGGAGGATATGGTCCCCGACATGCCGCGCCGCGGCCAGCCTGACATGCCGCGCGGTCCGCGCCGCTCGTCCGGCCAGGGCTCGGGCTTCTTCATTTCGGCTGACGGTTTCGCGGTGACCAACAATCACGTGGTCGATCGCGCGGACGAGGTCGAAGTGCAGACGGACGATGGCAAGATCTACACTGCCAAGGTG
>JAEVZN010000467.1 GCA_023392205.1 Pseudomonadota bacterium | reverse complement strand
GCCGACAGCAAGGACGCCGCCGCGCGCAGCCAGGCCTCCGAGCAATTGCGGCCGCGGCTGGAGCAGGCCGACCGGGTCGGTACCAGCATTTGTCCCTATTGCGCAGTGGGTTGCGCCCAGCTCATCTACGCAAAGGACGGCGAGGTGATCCATGTCGAGGGCGATCCGCGCAGCCCCGTCAATCAGGGCACGCTGTGCCCGAAAGGCGCGGCCACGCTGAGTTTGCTCGCCAATCCCGAGCGGCTCACGACGGTCAAGTATCGCGCGCCCTATGCCACCAAATGGGAAGACAAGCCGCTCGAATGGGCGATGGACCGCATCGCGGAGCGGGTGAAGCAGACCCGCGACGAGACCTTTGTGCGCGAATTGCCCGACGGAGAGACCGTCAACCACACGCTGGGAATCGGATCGCTCGGCGGCGCGACCCTCGACAATGAAGAGAACTACCTGATTAAAAAGGTGTTTGGCGCAGGTCTCGGGATCGTCGCGATCGAGAACCAGGCGCGCATCTGCCACGCCAATTCGGTGCCCAGCTTAGGGGCGACCTTCGGGCGCGGGGCGGCGACCATGGCCCAATGGGATCTCGCCAATTCCGATTGCGTGCTCATCATGGGCTCCAACATGGCCGAGGCACATCCGATCGCCTTCCGTTTCGTGATGGAGGCGAAAAAGCGTGGCGCCACAATCATTCACGCCGATCCGCGCTTCACCCGCACGTCCGCGATGGCCGATATCTACGCGCCCGTTCGGGCCGGCAGCGACATCGCATTTCTCGGCGGTCTGATCCGGTTCATGCTCGAAGAAGACCGATTCTTCAGAGACTACGCCGTCGCGTACACGAACCTCGCGACCATCGTCGACCCGGAATACAAGGACACGTCCGAAAACGACGGTCTGTTCTCAGGTTGGGACGAGGAGAAGCAGAGCTACCAGTCCGACACCTGGCAATATGAGGGCATGCTGATGCCCTCGGCGCTGGCCGAGCATTATCTCGACACGGCGGAGGATTTCGGCAAGCAGACACGGCTTCTGCATGAAGGTCCGCCACCGCGCGACGAGACGCTGCAGCATCCCAATTGCGTCTATCAGATCCTGCGCCGCCACTACGCCGCCTATACCCCGGAAAAGGTCGAGGAGGTGACGGGCTGTCCGCGCGAGACCTTCCTGAAGGTCGCGGAGGCGATGGTCCGCAATTCTGGCCGCGAGCGCACCGGCGCAATCGCTTATGCGGTCGGCTGGAATCATCATTCGGTCGGCGTGCAGATGATCCGCACCGCCGCCATCGTGCAATCGTTGCTCGGCAATGTCGGTCGTCCGGGCGGTGGCATCATCGCGCTGCGCGGGCATGCCAGCATTCAGGGCAGCACCGACATTCCGACCCTGTTCAACATGCTGCCGAGCTATATGCCGCAGCCGCATGCATTCCGGCCGCAGCAGACGCTGAAGGATTACCTCAAGGCCGAACAGGTGCCGACCGGATGGTGGCACCATTTCCCGAAATACATGGTGAGCCTCCTGCGCGCCTATTACGGCGAGGCGGCCACGAAGGAGAACGATTTCGGATATAACTGGCTGCCGAAGATCGTTGGCGACCATTCGCAATTGCCGATGACGCTTGCCATGAAGGAAGGCCTCATCAAGGGCCTGTTCCTGCTCGGGCAGAATGTCGTCATGGGTGGCAGCAATTCGCGCATGATCCAGGAGGGCCTCGGTAATCTCGAATGGCTGGTCGTGCGCGACATGTCGGAGATCGAGGCGGCGTCCTTCTGGTACAAGGGCTATCCGGTCACGCGGGGTGGCCTCAAGCCGGAGGATATCGGCACCGAAGTCTTCCTGATGCCGGCATCTTTCGCGGGCGAGAAGGGCGGCACTTTCACCAACACGCATAGGCTCATTCAGTGGCACGATCAGGTGGTGGACGGGCCTGGCGACAGCCGCTCGGAACTCTGGTTCATCTATCATCTCGGCCGCCGGCTGAAGGCGCTCTATGCCGACAGCAACGATGCCAAGGACGAGCCGATCCAGAATCTCACGTTGGATTATCCGTTGCAGGATGCGCGGCAGGAGCCGTCAGCCGAAGCGGTGCTCAAGGAGATCAACGGCTATACCTGGGACGACCGGCGGCAATTGCGCGATTTCTCCGAACTCAAGGACGATGGCTCCACGGCCTGCGGAAGCTGGCTCTATGTCGGCGCTTATCCGGATGCGGATTTCAACAAGACCCGCGAGCGCAAGCCCGAGGCCGCCGACGGGCCGGGTACGCATCTGAACTGGGCCTTCGCATGGCCCGCCAACCGCCGCTCGCTCTACAATCGTGCCTCGGCCGACCCGCATGGCAAGCCCTGGTCCGAGCGCAAGAAGCTGATGTCTTGGGACGACAGCCAGGGCAAATGGACCGGCTCTGATGTTATCGATTTCGAGGAGACAAAGGCTCCCGGTTTCGTTCCCGACTGGGAGAAGAAGCCCGCCGGGATGGATGCGATCGGCGGTGCAGATCCCTTCATCATGATGCCCGACGGACGCGGACATATCTTCGTCACTTCGGGTCTCAAGGACGGCCCGCTGCCGACACATTACGAGCCGATTGAATCGCCGGTTCACAATCCTCTGTACAGTCAGGAAACGAGCCCCACCGCGAAGAAATGGGAGCGTGCCTATAACAGGCTGCATGACATCGCCGATCCGGCTTACCCTTATGCGCTCACTACCTATCGGCTGACGGAGCATCACACCGGCGGTGCGCCCACCCGCCTCGTGCCGTCCACCGCCGAATTGCAACCGGAAGGCTTTGCGGAGATTCCGCCCGAACTCGCCGCCGAACTCGGCATCGAGCATCTCGATAGCGTGGTGATCTCCACCGCGCGCGGGGAGATCCAGACACGCGCCATGATCACGCCGCGCCTGCGGCCCTTCCGCATTGCCGGGCGCAAGATCTACCAGATCGGCATGCCGTGGCATTTCGGCTGGGAAGGCTATGCCACCGGCGACCTGACCAACGTGCTCACCGCGGTGGTCGGCGACGCCAATACCAGCATGCATGAAAACAAGGCGCTGACCTGCAACCTGCGTCGCGGTACCTTGCGCAAGGTCGAACTCGAGGAGGCGGCGCAATGAGCACGCAGCTGCAGAACCGCTCCGCGCCCGCAGGCGCACTGAACCGCGCCGCCAATGAGGATGTTGCGCTGTCGGAATCGGTGATGACGGCGGGCACCCTGATCGAGCCCGGCAAGCAATACGGCTTCTTTACCGACACCACCTTGTGCATCGGCTGCAAGGCCTGTGAGGTGGCCTGCAAGGAATGGAATGTTTTGCCCTCGTCGACAGCCGGATTGTCGGGGCAGAGCTATGACAATACGCGCGAATTGTCGGCGCATACCTGGCGGCATGTGAAATTCGTCGAGAATTTCGGTGCCGACGCGACGCGGCCGACCGAGATGCCGCCATTCCAGAGCCACTGGCTGATGATGAGCGATGTCTGCAAGCATTGCAGCAACGCGCCGTGCCTCGAAGCCTGCCCGACCGGCGCGATCTTCCGCACCGAATTCGATTCCGTGGTGGTGCAGCAGGATATCTGCAACGGTTGTGGCTATTGCGTGCCGGCCTGTCCGTTCGGTGTGATCGAGCTCGAAAAGTCGGACGGCAAGGCGCATAAATGCACGCTCTGCTATGACCGGCTGAAGGGCGGACTTGAGCCGGCCTGCGCCAAGTCCTGCCCAACCGACTCCATCCAGTTCGGCGAATTGTCCGACCTCGACACGCGCGCGCGCGACCGTGTCGACCAGTTGCATGGTCTCGGCGTCGACAATGCCTATCTCTACGGCGTGCCCGACAGCCCCGGCGCCACCGGCGATCTCGGGCGGCTGAATGCCTTCTTCCTGCTGACGGAGCGGCCGGAAATCTACAATCTTCCGCCCGCGCCGACACGTGCGTCTAACCGCGTGCGTCCGGCATTGACGACGGCACTGGCCACGTCCGCCGCGCTCACCGTGGCCGCCGCGCTCGTTCTGCTGGCTTTCATGTGAGGGAGGGCAACATGCCAGGCTTTGTCCCGTCCACCCCGCCCCGAGACGATCATCCGCAATTGCCGAGTTATGGCGGACGGCCCGCGCTCAAGCCCAGCGTCTATGGCTGGCTGGTCGGCCTTTACATCACCGTGGCGGGCATTGCCGGCAGTGCGCAGATCCTTGCAACGCTGCTGGATATTGCAGGCGGCGCCGCCGGTGCGCCCTTGGTGCAGGCAGCGCGGATCGTGGCCGTGGTCTGCGCGATCGCGGGCGGAGCGTTGCTGATCTACGAATTGCATACGCCGCAGCGCTTCTACAACATGCTGCGCATCTTCCGTCCCACATCGCCGATGTCGATCGGCACTTATACACTGACAAGCTTCGGCTTTTTCAGCGTGCTGGCGCTGCTCGCACATCTGCTCGGCTGGACGTTGACGGCGCTGGTGCTGGGCGCGATTGCAAGCGTGCCTGCACTTAGCATGATGTCCTATCCGGCGGCGTTTGCAGCCGCCACTTCAACCCCGCTCTGGGCCGCAGCACCGGCAAGCCTCGGCGCCCGCTTTGCCGCCTCGGCGATGGCCAGCGGCGCGGCGTTGCTGGCACTCCTTGCCATTTTGCTTTCCGATCCGGTGGCGATGCGCGCCCTCGCGCTGACCGCTGCGCTGGCGCTGGCCGTTGAACTGGTGGCGTCCCTCGTGTGGCAGACGACCTGTCACCGCGAAGGTGTGGCGGGCGCCCTGCGCGGCGGCTACGGCATCCTCCATCTGATCGGTGCGCAGATTGCAGGCAGCGGGTTGCCGCTGATCCTCTTCATGGCGGCCAGTCTGTATCCGGCGCCTGCGATGCTGGTTGTCGTCGCGGCGGTCCTCACGTTGTGCGGCAGCGTCACGATGCGCGGTGTGATCCTGCGCGCTGGCAATGAATCCGCCAGGCGCCCGCACGACTATTTTCATTTCACGCGCAGCGAGCGCCACCCGGATTCCGGGAGGAAAACATCATGATCGTTGCCGAAACGCAGAGGACCGAAAGCGTTACCGCCCCCAAT
>JAEVZN010000260.1 GCA_023392205.1 Pseudomonadota bacterium | reverse complement strand
GCATACGGATAAGGCGTCGTATATTCCTCCGGGATGCCCGGTCCGAGCGCGCCCGGCAGCGACTGCGCAGGATCGGGTTTGTAGGGAAGCGTATCGATGACGCTCAGCCGCACACCCATCTTCAGTCCCGGCGCTTCCGCACGGATGCCTTCGACGATCTCGCGCAGGAAGCGCGTGCGGTTTTCCAGCGATCCGCCATAGGGGCCGGGCCGCGTCACCGCGCTCAGGAATTCGTGGCCGAGATAGCCGTGACAATGCTTTAGATCGACGAAGTCATAGCCGCATTGCTGCGCGCGCTTGGCGGCAATTACATAATCCTCGATCAGCCGCTTGATCTCGTCGTCACTGATAACCGGGCGGCCGGCCGGATAGCCGAACTTCCGGTCAAGGATCGGATGATTGTAGGCGATGATCGATTCGAACTTGGTATTGTCGTTCGGTTTGCAGAAGCGACCGGAATGGGTCAATTGCAGACCGATGACGAGCCCGTTGTCGTCGCCCATCGCCTGCCTGTGCGCCTTTATGGCGATCTCGCGTAACCCGGCGATGTCGGCCTGGCTGTGCTCGGACATGTAGAGCTGCTTCGGATTCGCGCGCCCGTCGGGTCGGACGGCACACGCTTCGCCGCCCCAGATCAGTTTCGCACCGCTCTCGCCGAAACGCTGCCAGCGCCGTTTCGTGTTGTCGCTCGGACGTCCGTCCGTCTGGCAATCCCAGCCTTCCATCGGATGCATGCCGAGCCGGTGGCCGATCTTCATCCCGTCGACTTCGATCGGCGCCCCCAACGGCGAATCCGGACCGCCTGCAACGATATCGTCGCAGGGCATATCGAGCCCGAGCGTCTGCATGTAATTGCGGAAGCCGGTAATGCCCTCAAGCGATCCTGCCTTGGGATAGTCGCCGAATTTCATGTCATGCTCCGGTCAAGTTCGATGGTCGCAGGCGAACGCTCAAATGTCCGCGGTGAGGATATAGGTCAGGATCAGGACGATGGCCTGCGCACGGCGCACCGCCAGTTCTTCGGGCGAATCCAGATTGCGGCCGAACACGGTCGAGAGGGTCGGTGCGTTGGCGAAGTGAAAATAGCTGAGCGCGGCAATTGAGAAATAAAGCTGCGCCGCATCGATATTTGGGCGCATCACCTTCTTGCGTGCGCCCGCTTCCAGCACCGATTGCAGCACGTCGATCAGCGACATGTGCATGTCGCGCAACCGTGAGGATTTCTGCAGGTAGCGCGCGCGCTCCATATTTTCCGCCGCCAGCAGGCGGATGATCACGCGGTTCTTCTCGTAATAGTCGAACTTGAACGCCACCAGCTTGCGGATCGCCTCGACCGGATCGCTGTCGGCGAGATTGAGTTCACGCTCGCTTGTGCGCATTGCCGCATAGGCGCGCTCCAGCACCGCGAGATAGAGATCCTCCTTCGACCCGAAATAATAATAGATCATCTGCTTGTTGACGCCGGATTCCTCGGCAATCACATCGACGCGCGCGCCGGCGAGACCCTTCTCGGCAAATTCATTTTCTGCTGCCGTGAAAATCTGCTGCTGCGAACGCTCGGAGCGCTGCGAGCGCAAATCCGGCGCGCCGGCGGCCGTCAGGCCGGGCGCCTTTCGCGGTTCGGCTTTTGCCTTGGCCGGCTCGGATTTTGCCTTGCTCGCGGATTTCATTGCTCATGCACCCTCGAACCGGCGCAACCGCGCCGACCGGCCGGGAACGGGATTGGCGGCGATGATATCCGAAAGGCCCATCGGCCGAGGCTGGAAAATACGCGGATCCATCTCCTTCAGCGCCGGAGATATGTCCGGCTTGAAATCCATCAGCGCCAGAATGTCGCGCTCGATATCGATTCCGGGCGCGGTCTCGATCAGTTCGAGACGACCGTGTTCGTTGCGGCGGAACACCGCACGCTCAGTCACATACAATGCGCGCTGGCCGTTGCGGTTGGCGAGTTCGCCCGAATAGGTGATCTGCTCGACGCTGCGGACGAATTTCTTCTCGCGTCCTTCGCGTGTGATGCGCGTCTTCCCGTCCGGCCAGTCGATCTCAAGCCCGCCGCTGGTGAAGGTGCCGCTGAACACGATAGTCTTCGCGTTCTGGCTGATATTGATGAAGCCGCCGGGACCGACAATCCTGGTGCCGAAGCGGCTGACATTGACGTTGCAGTTCTCATCGACTTCGGCGAAGGACAGGAAGGCCAGTTCAAGGCCGCCCCCATCGTAGAAATCGAACTGGTAGGGCTGGTCGATCATGGCGTGATAATTGCGGCCCGCACCGGGCTCGTTGCCGGTCGCGGGTGCGCCGCCGATCAGTCCCTGCTCGTTGGTGAGCACCACGGCATCGAGCGCACCCTCCTCCGCTGCGATGGACGCGATGCCGGTCGAGACGCCGGAGCCGAGATTGCAGATGGCGTTGGGGAACAGTTCGAGGGCAGCGCGCCGCGCGATCACCTTGCGCGGCGAGAAGGACAGCTTGGCAAGCTCCGAGAGCGGCACCTTCAGTTCGCCCGCATAGGCCGGATCGTGCGCGGTGAAATAGGTCTGGGTCTGCTCCGGCGCGACCACGATGAAGTCGACCAGCATGCCTGGCACCTTCACCTGCTTCGGCGGCAAGGTGCCCCGGTTGGCGAGTCGCTTGACCTGCGCGATGACGATGCCGCCGGCATTGCGCGCGGCCTGCGCCATGGACAGCATCTCGCCGAACACGGCCTCATGCTCCATGGTAATGTTGCCGTCCTCGTCGGCCGTGGTGCCGCGGATCAGCGCCACGTCGATATGGAATGGCTTGAAGCGCAGATAGTCGCGCCCCTCCACCTGCACGAGGTCGATCAGGTCTTCGGTGGCCTTCGCGCTTTGCCGCCCGCCGCCATGGCGGGGATCGACGAAGGTGCCGAGCCCCACATGCGTGGTGAGGCCGGGCCGGCCGGCCGCCATCTCGCGGGTCAATTGCGCCAGGCACCCTTGCGGCAGCGTATAGGCCTCGATCTCGTTCGCTGCGGCCATTTTCTCGACCGGCGGCGAATCGACCAGCGTGCCGCACACCACCCGCTTGAGCAGGCCGGGTCTCGCCAGATGGGCGATCCCGCGCGAGGCGCGGTCACCCAGCCCGACCGGATGCACCGTCGTGAGATCGCGCGGATGCGATTCCGCTGCAAAGCGCTGCCCGATCGCCTCGATCAGGCGGTCGGGAACCGAATGCCCGGCCCCGGACCCGCCGATCAGCAGGGTATCGCCGTCGTCTACAAGTTTTGCCGCATTTTCAGCGGTAATGACGCGCGCCATAGCGCTTTAATCCTCAAAGCCTGGAAGCAGGACGCCCGATCTCAGGTCGGCTTGCGGGAATCCCACCGGGATTCGCAATAATGCCTTCAAAATCGGCTTATCCCGGTCTTTTTAATTGGACAAGTATCTAGTTAGTTATATAAAAACCGGGAACGCGTCAACGCAATCTCCCATCCCTTCCCTTCGTAGTCAGAGCCTTCCCGAAAATGAGCAGCATCGCGACCGAAACCGTGACCGGCGTCCATCACTGGACCGACATGCTTTTCAGCTTCACCACCACTCGCTCCCCCTCCTTCCGCTTCCGCAACGCCCAGTTCACGATGATCGGCCTGGAAGTGGACGGACGCCCGCTGATGCGCGCCTACAGCATGGCCAGCGCCAATCACGAGGAGCAACTCGAATTCTTCTCCATCAAGGTGCAGGACGGTCCGCTGACATCGCGATTGCAGCATCTGAAGGTCGGCGACGCCGTGCTGGTGAACCGCAAGCCGACCGGCACGCTGATCCACGACAATCTCCTGCCCGGCCGCACGCTCTATCTGCTCGGCACCGGGACCGGACTCGCCCCCTTCCTGAGCATCATCAAGGATCCGGAGACCTACGAGCGATACCAGAAGGTCGTGCTTGTGCATGGATGCCGGCAGATCAGCGAGCTTGCTTATGGCGAATACATCATGCGCGATTTACCGCAGCATGAATTTCTGGGCGAATGCATCCGCGAACAGCTGCTTTACTATCCGACCGTGACGCGAGAACCTTTCCGCAATCGCGGCCGGATCACGGATCTGATCACGACGAACCGGCTGTTCGAAGATCTCGGACGCGACCCTCTTTCGCCGGAACATGATCGGGTTATGCTGTGCGGCAGCCCGGCAATGCTGAAGGAGCTGGTCGATATTCTGGAGGATCTGAATTTCCAGGAAGGCAATCACAGCGAACCCGGTCATTATGTGATCGAGAAGGCCTTCGTCGAAAAGTAACCGCGCCGCGTTCACAGCCCAGCACCGACAGAAGGAGACAGACCGCTTCATCAGACTGCCGCTTCCATAATCAAAGAAATCGATAGGGAGAGAACGAATGTTTCGCAAATTCACGCACGCCGCATCCGCGCTTGCCGTCGCTGCGGCGATCGCCATGACAGGCAGCGCCTTCGCACAAGGCGCCGCCTGGAAGCCCGATAAACCCGTTCGCGCCATCGTACCGTTCGGCGCTGGCAGCGCCACCGACGGCATTGCGCGCATCGTGCTCGACGAGGTCGGCAAGAATCTCGGTCAGACGATTGTTGTCGAGAATCGTGTCGGCGCCTCGGGCACCATCGGCGCAAGCCAGGTCGCCAAGGCCGATCCGGACGGACTGACGCTTCTGATCGCGGCCTCCTCGCACACGGTGACGCCGTCGACCTTCGCGCAACTGCCCTACGATCCGATCACGGATTTCACCGCGGTGTCGCCGCTGGTCAGCATTCCGAATGTCATCGTGGTGAATGCCAAGCGCGGCTACAAGACCGCCAAGGATCTCGCCGACGATGCGAAGAAGCGCGACGGCAAGGTCAATTACGCCTCCGCCGGCGTCGGTAGCGCGACCCATCTCGCCGCCGAGCGTTTCCGCCTGAGCGCGAATATCACCGCACAGCATGTGCCCTTCAAGGGTTCGGGCGAAGCGATCACCGAAATCCTGTCCGATCGTATCGACTTCTACGCCTCGCCGATCAATGCCGCTGCACCGCTGATCAATGACGGCCGCCTCACCGCGCTTGCCGTCAGCAGCAAGGAACGTGCTTCGGCATTGCCGAATGTCCCGACCACCGAACAGGCCGGGTTCAAGGATTCCAGCTATGAATTCTGGGTCGGCGTATTGATGCCGAAGAACACGCCCAAGAATATCGTGGATTCCTATCACGCCGCCATCGCCAAGGCGCTGGCCGAGCCGGCGCTGGCCAAGAAGCTGGCTGAACTCGGCGCCGACCCGATAAAGATGTCGCCTGCGGATTTCCAGACGATGATCGAAAGCGAGATCAAGGCAAATGCCGCCGTCGTCAAAGCGGCGGGCATCAAGGTCAACTAAGAACAACAAAATTGAATACGGCCGGATCGCCGCAAGGTGGTCCGGCCGTTTCTTATGGAGCGGTCGCGCCGTCTCGACCGATATTGCCAGAGCCGTTACGGCTCTTATCCGTTACTCCTGCTCCGCCTTCGGCAGGACGAAGATCTGGCCCGGATAGATCAGGTTGGGATTGCGGATCTGGTCGCGGTTCGCGCCATAGATCACCGTGTAGCGCTGACCTGCACCATAGGTCTCACGGCTGATCCGCCAGAGATTGTCCCCACGCACGATCGCCCGTGTATCGATGCTCGGCACCACCACAGTGTCGCCTTGGCTGTCTCCCGTCGCAGCCATTTGCGGTGACGCGTCAGCCGGAGCCGGGCGCTGTGCTGCTCGCGAGTCAGGAGTCGTGGCCGAAGGCGCCGTTGCTTGCGGGGCGGCGGCTACGCCCGGCGACGGCTGAGGGCTTTGCGCGGCAACCGCTGGCGACGTCGCACCCGGCAGATCGCTCTGCACGGGTGCAGCAGTGGCGGGAGCCGGACTTGCAGCCATAGCAGCCTGCTCTCGCGGGCCGGACGGGGAAGCAGGTGCGGGTGTCGCAGGTGCTGACGATGCCGCAGGCGCAGGTGCCGCGGGTTCAGTTGCCGTCGCGACTTGCGGAGCGGACGCCGGCCGTTCGGCCGGAGCGGCCTCGAGGCTACGCGACGCGACCGGTGACTCCGCCCCTGCAGATGCCACAATGGCAGGCGCTGCAAACGGGACTTCGGCGCGCGACAACACCTTGGCCGCTGCGTCCACATGATCGAGCCGAATTCTGTAATCGCCGGGTTTTACGCCGCTGCGGATGGAGAATCTGATCTGTCCATCGGCGGCTGCCGTCCCGGCCGCGATGAAGGAATCGTTCATGTACAGCCGGACTGTCGCACCGGGCTCGGCCCGGCCCGACACGAACAGCTTGCCCCCCGCCTCCGCCTCGACGGTTTCGACGCGCACGCCGGAAGCCGAAGACGCTTCAGGTTTGGAGGCCGCAGCCGCCGAAGCCCTGGTTGGATCTTTGGCTGGATCTTTGGACGGATCCAGCGC
>JAEVZN010000237.1 GCA_023392205.1 Pseudomonadota bacterium | reverse complement strand
GTGCCGACGCTGTTCATCATCGTCACCATCGCCTTCTTCATGATCCGGCTGGCGCCGGGCGGCCCGTTTGATCTCGAACGCCCGCTCGATCCGCTGATCATGAAGAACCTCGAACGCGCCTACAATTTCGACAAGCCGCTTTGGCAGCAATACCTAATCTATCTCGGCAATCTGGCGCAGGGCGATCTTGGCCCTTCGTTCACGCGGCGTGATTTCTCGGTCGTAGACTTGTTCAGGACCGGCCTGCCGGTGTCGATCCAGCTCGGCGGCATTGCGCTTTCCATCGCGCTTGTCGTCGGCGTGTTCCTCGGCGCGCTGGCGGCACTGCGCCAGAACACCTGGGTCGATTATATGGTGGTCGGCACGGCGACCTTCGGCATCACCATCCCGACCTTCGTGATCGCGCCAGTCTTCTCCCTCTTTTTCGGGGTCATGATGGGCTGGCTGCCGGCCGGCGGCTGGGGCACCTGGCAACACATGGTGTTGCCCATCGCCACGCTGGCCCTGCCGCAGATCGCGATCATCGCGCGCCTGACGCGCGGCGCGACGATCGAGGCATTGCGCTCCAATCATGTGCGCACCGCGCGCGCCTACGGCCTGCCGTCCTACGTCGTGGTGGGTGTTCACGCGCTGCGTGCAGCGATCCTGCCAGTCGTCTCCTATCTCGGGCCGACGGCCGCGGCGCTGCTCACCGGTTCCGTCGTCGTAGAAACCATCTTCGGCATTCCCGGAATCGGCCGCTATTTCGTGCAGGGCGCGCTCGGACGCGACTATACGCTGGTGATGGGCACGGTGGTGGTGATCGCCTGCTTCGTCATCGTCTTCAACCTCATCGTCGACGTGCTTTATGCGTGGCTCGACCCGCGCGTACGCTACGATTGAGGAGGCGACAATGAGCAACACCACGCTTGAACAAGCATCAGGCCCTCGGGAGCCACTCGTCGCTGGACGGTCCCTCGGTCAGGATGCCTGGCTTCGCCTGAGACGCAATCGCGCGGCTGTCGCTAGCGCCGTTGTCCTGCTGTTGCTGGCGCTTGCCGGCATCGTCGGGCCGTGGATCCACGCGCATCCTTACGACCGCATCTATCCGCAATATGTGCGTGCACCGGCGAGCCTGGAGGCCTATCCGAAGGAGGACGCCATCGTGCCGGCCTTCGAAAGCGCGCTTGAGCGGGCGCGGGTGGAGATCGGCGAGACCGAGCTTTCCGGCTCCACCGTTCGCGCCCCGGTCTCCGACGACGAAGCGCTCGATCCGCGCATCGTGCGCTACATCGACCGTTCCGACCTTTTCTCCAATGCGCGCCTTGAGGATGAAGAAGGCAACGAGATGATGGAAGGCGCGACGAGCGCCTTCATGGTGGCCGACGTGCAACGGCTGCGCTTCGTCTTCGGCACGGATGCCAACGGCCGTGACCTGCTTTCACGCATACTCATCGGCATCCGCATCTCGCTCGCGATCGGCGTGCTGGCATCGATGATGGCACTGTTGCGCGGCGTCACCTACGGCGCCATCGCGGGCTATCTCGGCGGCCGTGTCGACAATCTGATGATGCGCGTGGTCGACGTCCTCTATTCTCTGCCCTTCATCTTCTTCGTCATCCTGCTGGTGGTCTTTTTCGGACGAAACTTCGTTCTGATCTTCATCGCGATCGGCTGTACGGAATGGCTCGACATGGCGCGCATCGTGCGCGGCCAGACCCTCACCATCAAACGCCAGGAATATGTGCAGGCGGCGGAAGCGCTGGGAGTCAGCGATGCCGGCATCGTGCGCCGCCACATCATTCCCAACGCGCTCGGCCCGGTGGTCGTCTTCGTCACCCTGCTGGTGCCCAAGGCGATCCTGCTTGAAAGCCTGTTGTCCTTCCTCGGCCTCGGCGTCCAGGAGCCGCTCACCAGTCTCGGCCTGCTGATCGCCGAAGGTGCGGCCAACATGCGCGGCGCAGCGTGGTTGTTGATCTATCCGGCGGTGACGCTGACGGCGATCCTGTTCGCGCTCAACTTCCTGGGCGACGGACTACGCGATGCGCTCGACCCGAAGGATCGCTGATATGACGCAGGAATCCATCCTCAGCGTGCGCGACCTGCATGTCGAGTTCGAGACCAATGACGGCATGGTTCACGCGGTCAGGGGCATCGATCTCGACGTCAAACCCGGCGAGACCGTGGCCATCGCCGGCGAGTCCGGGTCCGGCAAGAGCCAGACCACCATGGCGCTGATGGGCCTGCTTGCAAGCAATGGCCGCGCCCGTGGTTCCGCCACCTATCGCGGCCAGGAGCTAATCGGCCTTTCGGAGCGCAAGCTCAACCGCATTCGCGGCGAGAAGATCACCATGATCTTCCAGGAGCCGATGACCTCGCTCGATCCGCTCTATCGCATCGGGCGGCAGATCGCGGAGCCGCTTGTCCATCACCGCGGGATGTCGCGAAAAGCTGCCCGCGAACGTGTCATCGAGCTGCTGGAGCTTGTCGGAATTCCCGATCCCGCCCGCCGGGTTGATGCCTATCCGCACGAACTGTCCGGCGGACAGCGTCAGCGCGTTATGATCGCCATGGCCTTGGCGAACGATCCCGACATGCTGATTGCCGACGAGCCAACCACCGCGCTCGACGTCACCATCCAGGCCCAGATTCTCGCGCTGCTGGCCGAGTTGCAGCGCAAGCTGGGCATGGCGATCGTCTTCATCACGCACGATCTCGGCATCGTCCGCCGCTTCGCCGACCGGGTCTATGTGATGCGCTACGGCGAGGTAGTGGAGGAAGGGGAGACATCAGCCCTGTTTGCTGCCCCCGGCCATCCCTATACGAAGATGCTGCTCGCAGCCGAGCCGACCGGCCGCAAGGCGCCGCCACCACGAGAAGCACCGATCCTGCTCGAAGGACGCGATGTCGAGGTCGTATTCGGTGGTGGTGGCGGATGGTTCTCGGGTCCAGAAGCCGAAATCCGCGCCGTCGACAGAATTTCGGTCGCCTTGCACAAGGGCCAGACGATCGGTGTCGTCGGCGAGTCGGGTTCCGGCAAGTCGACGCTCGGTCGCGCGCTGCTCAGGCTCCTGCCGAGCGATGGTACGGTCCGCTTCGAAGGGTCGGATATCAGCGCCGCCGACAAGCGTGCCATGCGGCCGATGCGCAAGGAACTGCAGCTCGTCTTCCAGGACCCGTTCGGCTCGCTCTCGCCGCGTATGACCATCGGCCAAGTGGTGACCGAGGGCCTGAAGGTTCACGAACCGCAACTGCCTGCGCGTGAGCGTGACCGGCGCGCCATCGAGACGCTGGAGGAGGTCGGGCTCGACCCGGCCATGCGCAATCGCTATCCGCACGAATTCTCCGGC
>JAEVZN010000132.1 GCA_023392205.1 Pseudomonadota bacterium | reverse complement strand
GCCATCGCCATGGGCCTGACAATCCTGCTGGCGATATTGATGCTCAAGATTCCATCTCTGCGTGCGGCCTTTGCCAGCGCCAATGTCGCGGTCGAGGCCGTGGCGGACGCGACCCGCGCGGGCACGAGCTTTGTCTTCGGCTATCTTGGCGGTGGCGACCTGCCGTTCGATCCCAAGACGCCCGGCGGCGAGTTCATTCTCGCCTTTCAGGCCTTGCCGCTCGTGCTGGTGATGAGCGTGCTGACCACGCTGCTGTTCTACTGGCGCATCCTGCCGCCGATCGTGCGTGGCTTCTCATGGCTGCTGGAGCGGACGATGGGCCTGGGCGGTGCGGTCGGCCTCTCCACCGCCGCCAATATCTTCGTCGGCATGGTGGAAGCGCCGCTGTTCATCCGGCCCTATCTGGCGCGGCTCACGCGCGCGGAATTGTTCATCGTCATGACCGGCGGCATGGCCGGGATCGCCGGCACGGTGCTCGTGCTTTACGCGACCATCCTGCGGCCGCTCATTCCGGATGTAGCGGGGCATCTGCTGATCGCCTCGGTACTGGGGGCGCCTGCGGCCATTCTCATCAGCGAATTGATGGTGCCGGAGACAAAGGATACGGCGACCGCGGGTGAATATGCCGATCCGCCGCCGGTCGCCGCCTCCACCATGGATGCCATCGTCAAGGGCACCACGGAGGGGCTGTCGCTGCTTCTGAATATCGTGGCCATGCTGATCGTGCTGGTGGCTTTGGTGCATCTGGCCAATGCGATGCTCGGCGCCCTGCCCGAGATCGGCGGCGCGCCCGTCGCCTTGCAGCGCATGCTCGGCGTGATCATGGCGCCGGTCTGCTGGCTGATGGGCCTGCCCTGGAACGAGGCGTTGCGCGGCGGGGAATTGATGGGGCTGAAAACCGTCCTCAACGAATTCATCGCGTATCTCGAATTGTCGAAACTGCCGCCCGACGCGCTGAGTGATCGCTCGCGCCTGATCATGCTCTATGCGCTGTGCGGCTTTGCCAATTTCGGCTCGCTCGGGATCATGATCGCGGGGCTCACCACCATGGCGCCGGAGCGCCGTGACGAGATCGTGGCGCTCGGACCGCGCACCATCGTGTCGGGCACGCTTGCGACCTGCCCCATCGGCGCGATTGTCGGCGCGCTGAGCTGACGTCACACCGTCGCGCGTTCGGCCGCCTGCATGCGCAGCGAGAGCAGGAACGCGAAGAAGGCGGCGATATAGAAGGCCAGCGAGACCAGCCCGATCGCCAGGAACCAGCCATGCGCGAAGAAAAGCCCGGCCGCTGCCGATCCCGCCGCCTGACCGATGTAAAGAAAAGATGTGTTGAGCGCGACGGTGGCGCTGGCCAATGCGGGCGCCGCCACGACCAGACGCGCCTGCTGCATCGAGTTGGCGGCGGTCACGCCCATGCCCAGCATCACCACAGCAAATCCCATCGCCAGCAGTGAGCCCGCCCCGAGCGACCACAAAGCCATGCCGAAGATCATCAGCAGCAGGAAAGATCCGAGGGTGCGCGCCACGCCGGCCCGCGCCACGACAGAGGTCGCGATCACATTGCCGATGAGTCCCGCAGCGCCAAGCAGCGCGAAGAATAGCGCGCCGGTGGCCGGTCCCGCCCCCGCAAGCGCGCCGAGCAGCGGCGCCAGATAGACGGTGATCGCAAACTGCCCCGACATGGTCAGCAAGGTGATCAGCAGAATGGACATGAGCACGCGGCTGCGCGCGATGGCGACAAAGCTCTGCAGCGAGAGCGGATGACCGATCAATCCGCCCGGCAACGCGACGCCATTCAGCAATGCGCTGGCGGCGGCAGACAGACCGATGACGACGAAGGTCTCCCGCCAGCCGAATTGCGTCGCCAGAAACGTAATGAGGGGAAGGCCTGCCGCGATGGCGAGCGACCAGCCGAGAAACACGAACGAGATGGCGCTCGCCCGCGCCTGTTCGGGGACGATCAGCGCGATGGTGGTGGCCGCCTGCGGCGTGTAGATCGCCGCCGCCGTCAGCATCACCAGACGGATGACAAGCACAGCCGCATAGCTGTCGACCATGGCCGAGGCAAGATGGCCCACCGAGATGACGGCGAGTGTCGCCACCAGCAGCATGCGGCGGCCGATATGGGTGGTCAGCCACGACACCAGCGGCGATGCGATGCACAGCACGACCGCGCCATAGGTCACCAGCAGCCCGGCATCGCGGATGGTGACCGAGAGGCCGGCCGCCAGTTCGGGCAGCATGCCGGCCGGCGCCAGCACGGACAGGCCGACCAGGACATTCCCGCTCATCAGCGCGAAGCGGGCAAGGAGGTTTGTCATAGGGAAAAGACTACCGGCGGGACCGGACACAGCCTTACGGCAGGCCGCCCCCGCTGGCTATGACGGCGCGGGCAGGACCGTCATGTCCTCACGTCAGCCTTTCATCCCCTGCTCCGTTGCACGGGCCGCGCTATGTGCCGGCGCAGCCGCACTCCTCAGTGCAGGCGGAACACCCCGTCCACCGCCTTGATTTCCGACGGCTTGATCAGCCGGGAATGCGCCACGGTGATCGTGTGCAGCGCGCCTTCGATGGATTTCTGCCAGAATTCCAGAAATCCGTTCAATTGCGGGAAGTCCGGGCACAGATCGTAATCCTGCCAGACATAGGTTTGCAGGAGCCAGGGACGGTCCGGCCGGCGATACAGGATCTCGGCTGTCGTCAGGCCGTAACCGTTCACTTGCTTTTGGAAGTCCTTTGAAAGCATGTGATTCCTCGTGTTGTGACACGGGAATTGTTCCGGCCCGTGCCATTCCTGACAAGCCTAAAAATTGAATTCTGTTCCTAATATCAAGACGTTAGCAGCATCTTCAAATGGCTGCTGACAAGCCTTCCGGGCGAGCATTCCGCCCGGACGCGCCGCCTGCTAGCAGTCACTCTTGACGAGTGCCAATTTTTTGGTGCACACCCCTTGCGCCCGGAAGAGCCGGCACCAAATCGCCGGCAACCGGAGACCATCCGGTTCTTTCCGTCTCAGATTTTGTGTCCAGAAATCCAATGGAGGATTCCCATGAAGTTCCGCCCGCTTCACGACCGTGTCGTCGTCAAGCGGAACGAATCCGATGAAAAGACCGCCGGCGGGATCATCATCCCCGACACCGCCAAGGAAAAGCCGCAGCAGGGCGAAGTCGTCGCCGTCGGCCCCGGTGGCCGCGACGAGAGCGGCAAGCTGATCCCGATCGACGTCAAGGCCGGCGACACCGTGCTGTTCGGCAAGTGGTCCGGCACCGAGGTCAAGATCGACGGCGTCGAATACCTGATCATGAAAGAGAGCGACATCATGGGCGTGATGGAAGAGACCGTCGCGCGCAAGAAGGCCGCCTGATCTCGCCTCCCCCTCATTCGAAATTCAAGGACGAAACACAATGGCAGCGAAAGACGTAAAATTCTCCGTCGACGCCCGCGACAGGATGCTGCGCGGCGTGGACACCCTCGCCAATGCGGTGAAGGGCACGCTCGGCCCGAAGGGCCGCAATGTGGTGCTGGACAAGTCGTTCGGCGCCCCGCGCATCACCAAGGACGGTGTCACGGTCGCCAA